>CAMGCA010000232.1 GCA_946011705.1 uncultured Clostridia bacterium
TTCAATGGCGGGCTCCAGCGCCTTCACCGCCGTGGGCACATTCAGAATGTCCCAGCCCAGATTGACGCAGCGCATCACCGTGCCGTCCTGGTCCACCGGTCCGGGCACGCCCATGCCCACGCCCTCGACCACATCCCAGGTCAGGGAGCGCTCTTCCATCTTGGCGCGGATGGCGTCCACCACATCGCTGAGCAGATGGCTGCCATGGTCCTCCAGACGGGTAGGAATGGTCCACTTTTCTACCAAATTGCCTGTGGTCTGGAACAGACCGATCTTAATGGCGTTTCCGCCCAAGTCAACGCCGAACGCATAGGGTTTCATGTGCCTCTCCTCCTCAATAATTCCATGGTATGATTGGGGAACTGCTTGCTTCCTTCGTCTCTCCACCCCTTAGCGGAGAACTTAATGCCATTATAATATACAACGGTGGAAAATGGAAGAAAATTGCCGCCGACTTGCAAAATAATTTTTAGCCAACAAAAAAACGGGGCGCTGTTTGACAGCGCCCCGTTTTGAATCGGGAATTACTGGAAGGGATTCTCAGTGGGATAGGGCAGGCTCTTGGGCTGGTTGTAGGCGATGTCGGAGACACCGAAGTACTTGAGCACCTCAAACAGAGCCTTGCCGCAGTGGGCGAAGGCCACCGCACCGTGGTGAGGATAGCGCTTCTGGATGAGCACGTGGCGGTAGAAGCGGCCCATCTCGGGAATGGCAAAGATGCCGATGCCGCCGAAGGAACGGGTGGCCACAGGCAGCACCTCGCCCTGAGCGATGTAGGAGCGCAGGTTGCCCTCGCTGTCACACTGCAGGCGGTAGATGGTGATCTCGCCGGGGGCGATGGCGCCCTCCAGTGTGCCGCGGGTAAAGTCGGGGGTGCCGCCGTTCTCCAGCAGACGGTTCTGGATGAGCTGATACTTCACCGCGCAGCCGTTGCACATCTTGCAGCTGGGGGTGTTGCCGCAGTGGAAGCCCATGAAGGTGTCCTTGATGTCGTAGTCGAACTTGCCGGCGATGTCCTCATCGTAGATGTACTTGGGCACGGAGTTGTTGATGTCCAGCAGGGTCACAGCATCGCCGGTCAGGCAGGCGCCGATGTACTCACTGAGAGCGCCGTAGATGTCCACCTCGCAGGCCACGGGAATGCCCCGGGAAGCCAGACGGGAGTTGACATAGCAAGGCTCGAAGCCGAACTGCTCGGGGAAGGCGGGCCAGCACTTGTCGGCGAAGGCAACGTACTTCCGGGCCCCCTTGTGCGCCTCAGCCCAGTCAAGCAATGTCAGCTCGAACTGCGCCATGCGCTCCAGCAGGTCAGGGTAAATCTGGCCGTCCATCTCCTTCTGCATATCGGCGATGACCTCGGGGATGCGCTTGTCACCGGCATGGGCCTTGTAGGCAACCAGCAGATCCAGCTCGGAGTTCTCCTCGATTTCTACCCCCAGCTCGTACAGGCCCTTGATGGGGGCGTTGCAGGCGAAGAAGTCCTGAGGGCGGGGACCGAAGGTGATAATCTTCAGATTCTTGACACCGATGATGGCCCGGGCAATGGGAACGAATTCCTTGATCATCTGAGCGCACTCCTCGGCGGTGCCCACGGGGTACTCGGGGATGTAGGCCTTCAGATGGCGCATTCCCAGATTGTAGGAGCAGTTCAGCTCACCGCAGTAGGCGGCGCCCCGGCCGTTGATCAGGTCGCCGTCACCCTCGGCAGCTGCCACATACATGACGGGGCCGTGGAACTTCTGGCACAGCAGGGTCTCGGGGGTTTCGGGGCCGAAGTTGCCCAGGAACACCACCAGGGCGTTGACGCCGTTGGCCCGGACATCGGCCAGCGCTGCCTGGGCGTCTTTCTCGTTCTCCACGGTGATGGGGCACTCATACAGCCCATCGCCGTAGGCGGCGACGATGCTCTTCCGGCGCTGCTGTGAAAGGGCGATGGGGAAGCAGTCACGGGAGACGGCAATGATGCCCAGCTTTACTTCAGGAATGTTCATATGTATCTTCTCCTTTACAATAAACTTGCAATATTGATGTTTTCACCGGCAAGGCCGATGTGAGCGCCTTGTTTGGCTTCGGCGGACTCGGGATGGGCCAGCAGCCACTTGTTCCGGGCCCAGAGCAGCTTGTCCTCGGGAGTCTTAGGGGTAATATCAGGTTTTTCGGTATTGGTGCCCATGGGCAGTGCCACCATCACCCGGAAGCCCTTGGCGGGGTCACAGTGGCAGGGGGCGTAGTGCAGAGCCGTGGCGAAGACCTCGATCAGCACCCCGGCGGGCGCACGGAACGCCTTGATGGTGGAAGTGTCCAGTACCCCATCCACGATGTCGCCCTGCAGGCCCAGCAGGAGAATGAAATCTTCAGTGCCCAGGTTGAACTCACTGTCCCGGTGGTATTCCAGGCAATTCAGCTTGGTGTTAAAACCATTGCACCAGCCCAGCTGGACGGGCATACCGCCGTAGCAATGCTCGCTGATCTCCACCATGGCGGGCAGCTCCTGCAAGGGTGCATACTCGGGAACATAGTCCACGCCGGGGCCTTGGGGGGCGTCCTTCAGAACGCTCAGCAGCTGGGCAACGGTCTCATCCATGCCGGTGACAACCTGACCGTAGGGCTTGAACTCGGGATCAAATACGGAATAGATTTTCATACAGTATATCACTCCTTGGCAAAATCCGCAAACAGTTGTTTGCAGGCAGGATAGATTTTCTTGAACTGCTGATAGCGTTTCTCGTATTTGGCAACCAGCTCCGGCTCCGGCTTCACGGTGGAGGCAACGTGAACAATCTTGTCGCAGGCCGCCTGCACGGTTTCGTACTCGCCGCAGGCCACCATGGCCAGCATAGCGCCGCCCATGCCGGGTCCCTGCTCGGACTCCAGGCATTCCAGCTCGGCATTCAGAATATTGGCAATCATCTTCTTCCACAGGGGACTTTTCGCGCCGCCGCCGCAGATTTTGGAGGAAGAAACCTCGATGCCAAGGCTTCTTGCCACCTCCACGCTGTCCCGGATGGCGTAGGCCACGCCCTCCAGCACCGCCTGGGTCAGGTCAGAGCGGGTGGTGTCCATGGTCATGCCGATAAAGGTGCCACGGGCATTGGTATCGTTGATGGGGCTGCGCTCGCCCATGAGGTAGGGTAGGAAGTAGACGTGGTTTTCGCCCAGCTTGTTATCCGTGATGGGTGCCTGCTCGGCGGTGTAATCGGAGGTCCGGAAGATTTCGTCCATCAGCCACTTGTTGCAGGAAGCGGCGGAGAGCATACAGCCCATCAGATGATAGCCGCCGTCGGCATGGGCGAAGGCGTGGAGGGCGTTGTGCTTGTCCACGCCGAAGGTTTTGGAGGAAATGAACACGGTACCGGAGGTGCCCAGACTGATGTTGCAGCCGCCCTCGCCCACCACGCCGGTGCCGATGGCAGCGGCAGCATTGTCGCCGGCGCCGGCGGCAACCTTCACGTTTTCGCCAATGCCTAGCGCCTTAGCTACCTCAGGCTTCACGGTGCCGATGCACTGGAAGGACTCAAACAGCTTAGGCATCTGGTCTTCGGTGATGCCGCAGATATCCAGCATTTCCTTGCTCCAGCGCTTGTGCTCCACGTCCATCAGCAGCATACCGGAGGCGTCGGAATAGTCGCAGGCGTGAACGCCGGTGAGAATGTAGCTGACATAATCCTTCGGCAGCATGATCTTTGCGATCTTCGCATAATTCTCCGGCTCATTCTCCCGCATCCAGAGAATTTTGGGAGCGGTAAAGCCGGCAAAGGCGATATTGGCCGTCAGGGCGGACAGCTTGTCCTTGCCGATTGTCTCATTCAGGTAGTCCACCTGCTTGGCGGTTCTGCCGTCGTTCCAGAGAATCGCGGGACGAATAACATTATCATCCTTGTCCAGCACCACCAGACCGTGCATCTGGCCGCCGCAGCCGCTACCGGCAATCTCCCCGCCGGCAAAGCCGCTCAGCCACTCG
>CAMGCA010000233.1 GCA_946011705.1 uncultured Clostridia bacterium
TAATTTCGTCTTTACGTTATTCAATTTACAAGGTACAGACGCGCTTTCTGCTACGCAGGAAGCTTTTGGATTATATCACGCTCAAAACCGTTTGTCAAGAACTTTTTTCAAGTTTTTTCGAACTTTTCTGAGGCGATTTTCCTTGCCCCCGCTTCCGCGGGCAACTCAGTCAGTTTAGCACAGATGATTCCATTTGTCAAGAACTATTTTACATTTTCTTCCAAATTTCTTCATCTTTCGCTTCACGCCGCCGCTCTCGCGGACAGCTTGCGTATATTATCACATACGCTTCCGTTTGTCAAGGATTATTTTACAAAATGCGACAACTTTTTTGTACCCTCACACAACAAAGAAAGAGGCCTCTTTCGAGGCCCCTTCCCTGTTGTATTTCTTATTCCGTATCGTCGATCAAACCGTAGCCGCCGTCGTTTCGCTTATAGACAACCGCAAAGGTTCCGCCGTTATCCTCATCCCGGAAGGCGAAGAAATTGTGGTCCAGCAGATTCATCTGCATCACCGCTTCCTCACGGGTCATGGGTTTGAAGTAGAACTTCTTGCTGCGGACGATGCTCAGATCCTCTTCCGTATCCACAACAAAGGAGGTTTCCTCCTGCACGCTGCGAACAAAGGCATCCTGCTTCAGACGGCGGGCAAGGCGGGTCTTGTTCTTGCGAATCTGGCCCTCGATGGTAGCAACAGCCGCGTCGATGGAAGCAAACATATCCGATGTGCTTTCACTTGCCCGGAACCAGGTGCCCGCGCCATGTACGGTCAGCTCCACCTGATTACGGTTCTTCTCCACAGAGAAGACAATCAAGGCCTCCGCATCCTCATCAAAAAAACGCTCCAGCTTCATTACCTTCTTCTCAGCATAAGCGTGGACGTTGCCGGGGAGTTTGACTTTCTTTTCTCTGAACTGGAATTTCATATGCGGCAGCTCCTTTCGTATCACCGGTCCTCCGGTGTAAGAATACTATACCACCGATTCTAGAAATCGACAAGGTGTCAGCCGTCAATTTCGTCTTCATCGTCCAGAAGCTCCGTCATGGTCAGGTTATAGACCGCCTCCGCCTTTCTCTCCATAAGCCTGCTAAGCCGGGTAGCCTGCCGCTGGTCCGGCGCCACCAGCTCCAGCGTCATCAGGTTTCCCAGCTCATCATCCAGGGACATCACCACGGAGTAGTCCCCGCTTGTCCGCTTTGTCACCTTGGTTCTGACATAGCTGCTTCGCCGCACCTGCCGGTTGAAACGGTCCACCGCGTTTTCCGCCTTCTGACGAACCGTGAAGGCAATGGAGTCCTCCACCAGCTTCGCAGTTTCCCGGCCCTTTTCGGTTATTTCGTAGCAATCGTTTTCCGCATTCTTCAGGTGGTTGGATTCCACCATCTCCGGCAGAGCCGTACAAATGTCAAAATAGCTCAGGCAGTCGTCCTGAAAGCACAGTTCGTAGATCTGCTGCACATTCACGGGATACCCCACCCGGGACATGACAAACAGAATCAGAACCTTTACATCCATCATATCGTGAATAAAGCCCAGTCTCTGCATAATCTTCACCTCTTGCTATTTATTATACAGATACCAGTCAAAAAATCAAGCACAACCCAATACCCCAACGCATATTCTATGGAAAAGGAGTGATGCGTTTGAATCATGTCCTCATCTACCCTATCGGCGCGACAGAAGCCTGCGCTTTTGCGGGAGCATTTCTGGAGCAATCCGGTTTTCATTTGACGGATCATCCGACTCCAGAAGTGACGCACCTACTGCTGGATATTCCCAGCTTTGCCGCAGACGGATCCCTTCGGAACGGCGGCAGTCTGACGGATGCGCTGGAACGGCTGCCTGCCGGAATCACCGTCATCGGCGGGAAGCTGAATCATCCGTCACTGACGGACTATCCGGTGCTGGACCTGCTGCAGGACCCTGTATATCTGGCCCGGAACGGGGCGATTACGGCGGAATGCGCGCCGCGGGGGGCCCGCCCGCCGCGTTCCCCTGTTCTGCCGGACACGCCGGCGCTGGTCATCGGGTGGGGCCGGATCGGAAAGAGTCTGACTAAGCTGCTGTCGGGGCTCGGCTGTCCCGTAACGATCGCGGCGAGAAAACCCGAGGATCGGGCCATGGCTGCCGCTTTGGGCTATAAAGCCGTGGATATCCAGCGAATTCCCGGAATCCTGCCGGATATTCGCCTGCTGTTCAACACAGCGCCCGCCCCGATTCTGGATTCCAGCGTTCTAGATGGATTGAGCAGATGTATTAAAATTGATCTGGCATCCAGTCCCGGACTGAATGGCTGCGGTGTCCTCTATGCCAGAGGCCTGCCCGGACAGTATGCCCCGGAATCCTCCGGAGGACTCATTGCCAACACCATTGTGCGTCATCTCAGGGAGGGAACAATATGACGATCGGCTTTGCCCTCTGCGGCTCCTTCTGTACATATGACCGAGTGTTTCCCGTGATGGAACGGCTCGGGAAAAGCTATGAGCTGATTCCTATTTTTTCGCAAAGCGCTTACAGCACGGACAGCCGGTTCGGCGCCGCAGAAGCCCATATTGCCAGAGCTGAGGCAATCTGCGGCAGGCCGGTTCTTCACACGCTGGCGGAGGTGGAGCCCATTGGGCCTAAAAAAATGCTGGATGCGTTGATCATCGCCCCCTGTACCGGCAATACCCTGGCAAAATTGGCCCACTCCATCGCGGACGGGCCGGTGACCATGGCGGCAAAGAGTCATCTGCGCAATGGAAGACCGGTAATCATCGCCATTTCCACCAACGACGCGCTGGCAGGGGCGGCGGAAAACATCGGAAAGCTGCTTTCCAGAAAGCATTATTACTTTGTGCCCTTCGGGCAGGACGCCGCCTTTGGAAAGCCCACCCCCATCGTTGGGGATTTCAGCAAGATTCCGCAGGCACTGGAAATGGCGCTGGAAGGAAAGCAGCTTCAGCCCCTCTTACTGTAATAGGAATGCCGCCCATTACGGGCGGCATTCGCGGTATTACAGGGAATCAACCTCGTCCAGCCACAGCCGGGCACTGGCATCACTGGGCATCCGCCAGTCGCCCCGGGGGCTGAGACTGACAGAGCCGACTTTTACGCCGTCCGGCAGACAGCTGCGCTTGAACTGCTGGGTAAAGAACCGGCGGTAGAAGGTTTTCAGCCATTTTTTGATGGTTTCGCCGTCAAAGTCGCCTTCGAAGGCGCGGCAGGCAAGGGTGTAGACCTTCCGGGGTGCGTAGCCAAAACGAAGGGTGTAATACAAATAGAAGTCGTGGAGGGCATATGGGCCCACCAGATCCTCGGTGTGCTGGGCAATCTTGCCCTCCGCGTCCGGGGGCAGCAGCTCCGGGCTGATGGGGGTGTCCAGAATATCCTGCAAAACCGGACGGGATGCTGCAAATTCCGGCATTTCCGAGATGGCGTCGATCATCCAGCGAATCAGGGTCTTGGGGATGGAAGCGTTGACACCGTACATACTCATGTGGTCGCCGTTGTAGGTGCACCAGCCCAGGGCCAGCTCACTCAGGTCGCCGGTGCCCACTACAATTCCCTTTACCACACTGGCGTAGTCCACCTTCTGAATTGGCAATGTCCATAAGAATCTGGGTGCGTTCGCGGGCCTGAGAGTTTTCGTAGGTGCCGTCATGAATGCTGGATTCGTGTCCGATATCGGAAAAATGCAAAGAAACCGCTTCTTTAATATTGATTTCCTTGCAGGAAATGCCAAGGGTGCGCATAAGCTCCCAGGAATTGTTGTAGGTGCGGTCGGAGGTGCCAAAGCAGGGCATCGTCACGCCATACACATCGGTAGCGGGTCTTCCTAACTGTCGCATGGCTTCTACCGCCACCAGCAGCGCCAGGGTAGAGTCCAGACCCCCGCAGATTCCGATGACCGCGCTGGGATTTCCTCTCACCGCCAAACCCTCAATCCTGCCCGCCACCTACATCTCC
>CAMGCA010000234.1 GCA_946011705.1 uncultured Clostridia bacterium
CGCGCACGCTGGCGTGGCAATCCATTCTCCAAAATGTTCCCTTATTTCTGAGTTCTCAGATAAACCAGAACTTTTTAGGAAACGGATTCCCACGGTCGCTTCGCTCCCTCGGAATGACATGAATTTTTTGACATACTGAAGGGCGGGTCAATGCGACCCGCCCTGTTTTTCGTCGATATATATCATGATGTCCGACACATTGCAGTCAAGAATTCTGCACAGTTCGTTGACAGTATGTGTAGAAATATTTTCGCCCCGTTTCATGGCATAATAGTTTGACTGGGGAAAACCAAGCTTGAATAGGCGATAAGACGTAATTCCTTTTTTCTTCATAGTCATAAACAGGGGTTCATAACTGATCACAACACCATCTCCCATACACACTATATTTTGTATATGTGGTATTGCATATCTACGAAAAAAGACATATAATTGGGTAAGTGCTAATGGGAGGTGGAATTGATGGATGAGAAGGAAGAAATCCTGACCCCCAGTTACCATGGTGAGCTGTGCCGACACAATGGGTAGAATCCTGACTGCGAAATCGCCTGCGATGAGTGTAACTATTATCTTGCCTGTTTTCCGGACTGGAAACATCTGTCCGATCGGGAATGATATGGGTTTTCTGCAATTGGTTAACATAATGTTGATAAATAAGATTCGACATTATTTATCGACAGCAGTTTTCCACATTCTCCACAGGTTTCTCCACAGCTCCTGCTGTGAAATCCGTGGAAAATCAAGGGTTATCCATGGTGGTACAGAAAAAACTCCACAGCTTTGCACACAGCTGTGGAGTCTTCCATTTTAACATAACGCATTTCATCCAAACAGAATCCGGGCGGAGAAAACCCGGGCGTCCTGCTCGTCATTTACCCGGTGGGCATCCATGTACAGGCAGTTTTCCTCGGGGAAATCCCACCGCAGGTCCAGAGTCTGACCCTCCCGGGCTTCGCTCAGGTAGCACACGGTGAATTCCCGAAGCTCGTGGCCCGCGTGGTAGCCGCTGGGCAGCAGGTCCGCAATCCAGTCCAGATACCGGCAGTTGTTCATGTGGCCGTTGCGGTCCAGATCGGTAAAGCACACCGTCCGCTCCCGGCTGCTGCGCAGCGCCTTGGCGGGCAGGCCGTTGGGGACGGTGAGCTCGTTGCCCCGCAGCGTGCCCACCACGGAAATTCCGCTTTTTCCCGGAAGAATCATGTTCCGGGTATCCAAATCCATCAGCACCCACAGGCTGATGGAGCGGAAGACCTCGTTACCCTCCGCGTCATAGGCAACCATGGATCGGGGATAGGCTACCCGGGTGGTGGGCATGGGCCAGGTTTCTACATGGATGGTCTCCCCCAGCCGGGGCAGCCGCTGAATCTGCACCTTGTGCCGGGTGACGGCCCAGAACATCCGCCGTTTGATAAGCACGTCATAGCCCAAGGTCATTTCCGTGCTGTGCATGCCTGCCACCTGCTGGGCGTAGAACAGAATCATGGACGGCATCAGCCGCCCACAGCAGTCCACATCCCGTTCGGTGATCTTAAAATCTGTCTGAAAAATTGGTTCCATTACGCATTACCTCGATCGTTGATGTAAATTAACAATTGACAATGAACAATTGATAATTAAGGAGTGTGCTTTGCACATAGATCTGAATGATCGCCACAGGCGATACCCTAATTGTCAACTGTCAACTGTCAATTGTCAATTGGCTTTAGCCATAGCTCGGTACGTCCTCACTGAGGGTCAGCTCCAGCCTATACTGCTGGCCCTTGTGATAGACGATGACTTCCACCACTTCACCGACCTGGCAGTCATAGACCGCGGTTTTCAAATCCTCCATGCCGGTAATCCGGGTGTCCCCCAGATACAGCAGCATATCGCCCTCCTGAATGCCCTTTCTGGCGGCGTCGCTGCCCGGATCCACCTCGGTGATATACAGGCCCGCGGGCATCCGGTAGTAGTGCTGGTAGAAGGTGGACAGCGTTTCACCGGAGATACCCAGGGTGGGTCGGCCGGAGACATAGCCCTGAGAGATGATCTGATCCACAATTTCTTTCACCTGAGTGCTGGGAATGGCAAAGCCAAGGCCCTCCACACCGGCGGTGTCGGTAAAGGTGCCGATTTTCATGGTGTTGATGCCGATGACCTGCCCGTAGCAGTTAATCAGTGGCCCGCCGGAGTTGCCGGAGTTCAGGGCGGCGTTGGTCTGGATGAGCGTCATGGTGCGGCCGTTCATGTCCACGTCCCGGTTGATGGCGGAGACGATGCCGTTGGTGTAGGTGCCCCGGAAAGCCGCGCCCAGGGGATCGCCGATGGCTACCACCGTGTCGCCCACCCGCAGGGTGGAGGAGTCGCCGAACTGGGCGGGGGTCAGGTCGGTGCAGTCAATGCGCAGCACCGCCAGGTCGGAAATATCGTCGCAGCCCACCAGCCGGGCGCTGAAGGTACGGTCATCGGTGAGCTGGACGGTAACGGCGCTGGAATTCTCCACCACATGGGCGTTGGTCACGATATAGCCGTCGGCGGAGAGCACCACGCCGGTGCCGGAGGAGCTGGAGCGGCTGCTCTGGCAGGTGATGGACACCACGGAGGGGATATTCCGGGTGTAGATATCCTGCAGAGACATACCGCCGCCCTGGGGAATATTGTCGATGCCCTTGGGCGCGGCCTGCAAATCCATGGTGGCATTGGGGGCGGAAGCCGCCATGGAAGACGGCGCCTGTGTGGGAACCGTCTGTTCCGTCATTTCCTCGGTAGGCTCCGTGGTGAAGGAGATGGCCAGCTCCTGATGCTCCTGCTTGTCGGTTTTCAGTTCCTGGAACAGGCGAATATTCATCAGGCTCAGCATGGTGACGATGCCGCACAGGAAAATAATCAGAATCAGCATCAGCGCCACCAGCGCCCCACGGTTCTTCGGCGGATCCGTAGGCCCGGTGCCGTATACGCTGTCGTCCCAGTCGGGATAAGAATGATTTCGATCGTTCATAGGAAACCCCTTAGAAAGAGTGGAGTGTGGTGAGTGAGGAGTGGAGTAGGTTTGGCAGTGGCGAGCAGATTCAGCTAACAGCTTCACTCTCCACTTTTCACGCTTCACCCTTAATTTACAAGCGGCATGGTGAAGGTGAACTCGGTCTTACCGTCCTTGGAAGAAACGGAGATATTCTCCCCATGGGAGCAGACAATGGTCTTGACAATATACAGACCCAGGCCCCAGCCGTCCCGGTTCTGGGAGCGGGATTTGTCCAGCTTGTGGAATCGGTCGAAAACCAGGGGCAGCTCCTCCGGCGGGATGGTTTCGCCGTCGTTGCTCACGGATACATAGGCCTTGCTGCCGCCCTCCCGGATGGTCAGACCCAGGTTGCCGCCCTCGGGGCAGAACTTCACCGCGTTGTCCAGCAGATTGTAGATAACCTGGGTGATATAATCCTGATTGGCCATGGTGTATACCGGGTGCTCCGGGAAGTTCACGTCCACATTCAGGTGCTTGTCGTTGATCTTCTTCTCGAAGGTGATGAGCACCTGTCCGGCACACTCGGTCAGATCGAAGTGGAGCTTCTTTTCCTCGGGGATGCCCTGCTCCTTTTGCAGCTGGGAGATATCCAGCATACTGCGCACCAGTCGGCTCAGGCGTTTGGTTTCGTCCGACACAATTTGCAGATAATGCCGCCGCCGTTCCTCGGGGATGGTGCCGTCCAGAATGCCGTCCACATAGCCGGAGATGGTAGTCATGGGGGTTTTCAGCTCGTGGGACACGTTGGCCACGAATTCCTGCCGGGCGTATTCACTCTTTTGCAGGGAAGAGGCCATGTTGTTGAAGGCCAGGGCCAGCTCCTCCATTTCCTCGCTGCAATCCTCGTCAATTTTGACTCTGGCGTCCAGCTCACCGTGGCCGAAGGCGGTAGCTGCCTTGGCAAGCTCCTTCAGGGGCTTGCTCTCCCGCCGGGCGGAGGGCAGGCGC
>CAMGCA010000235.1 GCA_946011705.1 uncultured Clostridia bacterium
CAACCCGGAAAGCGGCTTGCTTACAGGGGCAGACCTTTTTAGTGGTGGAAACCGATGGTCAGCAGGTGGTGGCGGCGGATCAGGTAGGCGCGGGAACCGGGGACCGGGTATTGCTGGCAACGGGCACGGTAGCCTCCCGCTACTGCATGGATGCCCCGGTGGATGCCGCCGTGGTGGCAATTGTTGACGAAAAGTAGGGAAGAACCATGTCGTTTCACGAGATTTTGATTGCACTTATGGCGGGCTTTGCCATCCTCGGGGCCATCGACCGGATCTTCGGCAATCGCTGGGGACTGGGCAAGGAATTTGAGGAGGGCATCCTGGCCATGGGTTACCTGGCCCTTGCCATGGTGGGAATCGTGGCATTTGCGGTGGTGGTGCCAATCTATGGATTCCTTGGGGCAGATCCCGCTATGTTCGCGGGAACACTGCTGGCCTGTGACATGGGCGGCGGGTCGCTGGCTTTGGAAATGACCACGGACTATCAGGCGGCCATGCTGGGCGGCGTCCTCACCGGCTCCATGCTGGGCGCCACCATCGTCTTCACCATCCCCGTTGCCATGGGGATTCTGCGGGAGGAAGACCGGCCGGTGATGGCCAAGGGCATCCTCTGCGGCATCGTCACCATCCCGCTGGGGGTTCTGGTGGGCGGTTTTGTGGCCGGATTCCCGGCGGGCATGGTGCTGCGCAATCTCATTCCCATCGTCATCATCGCCGCCCTCATCGCCCTGGGCCTGTGGCGGGCTGAGGGGGCCATGGTGCGGGGATTTGAAATTTTCGGCAAAGCGGTGGTTATCGTTGTGACCATCGGCCTCGCCGCCGCCATTGTGGAAGCCCTGACGGGCTTTGCCATTATCCCCGGCATGGCCCCCATTTCCGAGGGCTTTGAAACCGTGGGCACCATCGCCATCATCCTGGCGGGAGCCTTCCCGCTGGTGTTTGTGGTGACAAAGCTTTTGCGAAAGCCCCTGATGGCGGCAGGAAAGCTGCTGGGCATCAACGACGCGGCGGCAGCGGGCCTGATTGCCAGTCTGGCAAACTCCATTGCCGCCTTCGGCATGGTGAAGGACATGAACCAGCGGGGCAAGGTCGTGAACATCGCCTTCGCCGTGTCCGCCGCCTTCGTCTTCGGTGATCATCTGGGTTTCACCGCCGGATTTGCCCCGGAAATGCTGGGGGCCATGATCGCGGGGAAACTGGTGGGCGGCGTCAGCGCCATTGCCGTTGCCCTGTGGCTGACCCGAAAAGAGGAAAAGGCTTGACAAAGTGCGCCCAGCTGGGCTATAATGTGGATCATATGGTAAAAGCTGTGAAGAGAAGAGTATTCCGCGCAGAATCGGACAGAGAGCCCTGTTATGCTGGAAATGGGTACGGGAAAAGCGGAAGAACATGGTCTTGGAGCTGGGCTTTCGATCGGTAGGAAGCCCCGGGCCCGTCCCGTTACAGGCGGTTTGAGGCGCTTGCTTTCGTGAGCGCGAATCAAGGTGGTACCGCGTCAACAATTGTCGCCCTTGGGATATTCCCGGGGTGATTCTTTTTTAGGAGGAGATACTTATGTGCGAGAAGTGCAGGGGTAATTACTACATTACCACCCCCATTTACTATCCGTCCGCCAAGCTGCATATCGGCCATGCCTACTGCACCGTGGCAACGGACACCATGGCCCGGTTCAAGCGGCTCCAGGGCTACAACGTCATGTTCCTCACCGGCACCGATGAGCACGGTCAGAAGATCGAGGACAAGGCCAAGGAGGCCGGCGTTACTCCCCAGCAGTTTGTTGACAACATCGTTACCGGCCCCAAGGGCGTTCTCGACCTGTGGAAGCTGATGAACATTTCCTACGACCGCTTCATCCGCACCACCGACGACTACCACGTCGCCGCCATTCAGAAGATTTTCAAGAAGATGTACGACAACGGTGACATCTACAAGGGCACCTACAAGGGCAAGTACTGCAAGCCCTGCGAGTCCTTCTGGACGGAGAGCCAGCTGGTGGACGGCAAGTGCCCCGACTGCGGCGGCCCGGTGCAGGACGCCGAGGAGGAGGCCTACTTCTTCCGGCTGAGCAAGTACGCCGGCCGGGTGCAGGATCTGCTGGAGAATACGGACTTCCTGGAGCCCCGCAGCCGCGTCAGTGAGATGGTCAACAACTTCATCAAGCCGGGTCTGGAAGACCTGTGCGTGTCCCGTACCAGCTTCACCTGGGGTGTGCCTGTGGATTTTGACCCGGGCCATGTGGTCTATGTGTGGATTGACGCACTGTTTAACTACATGACCGCGCTGGGCTTTGAAAATGATAAGTATGACGATCTGGAGGCTTTCTGGCCCGCCGATGTCCACTTCATCGGCAAGGAGATCGTCCGCTTCCACTCCATCATCTGGCCCGCCATGCTCATGAGCCTGAATCTGCCGCTGCCGAAAAAGGTCTACGGCCACGGCTGGCTGCTGCTGGACGGCGGCAAGATGAGTAAGTCCAAGGGAAATGTTGTGGATCCCTACATTCTGGCGGAGCACTTCGGTGTGGATGCCCTGCGGTTCTTCCTGCTGCGCTCCTTCCCCTTCGGTTCCGACGGCAACTTCTCCAACGAGCTGCTGATCAACACCATTAACGTAGACCTTGCCAACGATCTGGGCAATCTGGTGTCCCGCACCGTTGCCATGGCGCAGAAGTATTTTGGCGAGAAGCTGCCCACGGAGCAGCTGGCGGACGAGGAGAAGGACGCGGAGCTGATTTCCATGGTGTCCGGCCTGCGTGACCAGTACGAGGCCGAGATGGAGAAGTACGCCTTCCAGAACGGTCTGGCCCTGGTGTTCAAGGTCATTTCCCGGGCAAACAAGTATATCGACGAGAACGCCCCCTGGGTGCTTGCCAAGACCGAGGAAGGAAAGCCCCGTCTGGCAAAAGTCCTCTATAACCTTTTGGAAACCATCCGCGTCTGCGGCGGTCTGCTGACGCCCTTCATGCCCGCTACCTCTGAGGAAATCGCAAAGCGTCTGGGCGGCGCCCGGATGGACTGGGACAGCCTGAATACCTTCGGTGTCCTGCCCGCTGACGTGGCTACCGTCGCCGGCCCCGCTCTGTTCCCCAGAATCGACATGGAGAAGGAACTGGCGGCTCTGGAGGAGCTGAACAAACCCGCCAAGCCCGCCATCGAGATCGAGCCTTACAGCGATGAAAAGGTGGATTTTGACACCTTCTGCAAGTCCGATTTCCGTGCAGTGAAGGTCAAGGCCTGCCAGAATGTGAAAAAGTCTGACAAGCTGCTGCAATTTACGCTGGATGACGGCACCGGCACCGACCGGCAGATTCTCTCCGGCATTGCCAAGTTCTACAAGCCTGAGGAGCTGGTGGGCAAGACTTTGGTTGCCATCACCAACCTGCCGCCCCGGAAAATGATGGGCCGGGAGAGCAACGGCATGCTGCTGTCTGCTGTCCACACCGAGAAGGGTGAAGAAAAGCTGAACCTCGTCATGCTGGACGATGCCATCCCCGCCGGCGCGAAGCTGTGCTGATACAAAAAGCCTTCCCCCTCGGGGGAAGGTTTTCTGTTTGACAATCCCAGATGGATTTTTTATAATGAAACGAGCGTAAAGGAAATGAGGAAACAGTGAAAATATGGCTACAGTCAATCAGAAAAAATCCACCGTCCGGGACATGACGGAAGGCTCCATCGTAAAACAGGTGATTTTGTTCGCCCTGCCGCTGATGCTGGGAAACGTCTTTCAGATGCTTTACAACACCGTGGACTCCATCGTGGTGGGCAATTTCGTGGGCACCCAGGCGTTGGCGGCGGTAGGCTCCACCACCATGATCGTCAATATGATGGTGTTCTTCTTCAACGGCTTTTCCACCGGCGCGGGGGTGGTCATTGCCAATTACTTCGGCGCAAAGGACATGGAGAAGCTCCATAAATCCATCGAGACCACCATGGCGGCAACGTTCCAGCG
>CAMGCA010000236.1 GCA_946011705.1 uncultured Clostridia bacterium
GTGCGGATGACTGCCACCGTCCGTAACGAATTGTCAGCGGCCACTGGCCGCCGGTCGAGGGGCCCAAAGGATGTGCGGATGACTGCTTGGGGTTCGTAACGCATTAGCAGGCAGCCTTGCTGCCCGTATTGTCAGCGGCGACTCGCCGCTAAAGCACAACCTTCTCCATTTCCGCCGCCACGGAGGCCTCGCAATCCCGCATGGCGAGAATGGTCTTCTCCATCAGCTCGTCCAAAGTCCAGCCCAGCCGCTCCGCACCGGTTTTGATCACATCCCGGGAGCATCCCGCGGCGAACTTCTTGTCCTTGAACTTCTTCTTGAGGGACGACAGCTCCATGTCCATGACGGACTTGCTGGGCCGCATTTTCGCGGCGGCACCGATGAGGCCCGTCAACTCGTCGGCGGCGAAGAGAATCTTCTCCATGAGGGCCGTGGGCTCCACATCGCAGCAGATTCCGTAGCCATGGGAGCAGATGGCGTGAACCATCTCGGGGCTGGCGCCTACCTCCGCCAGCAGCTCCGGGGCTTTCAGACAGTGCTCCTGAGGCCAATTTTCAAAGTCCACATCGTGGAGCAGGCCGCACAGGCCCCAGAAGTCTGCGTCCTCGCCGTTTTCTTTGGCAAACCAGCGCATAACACCCTCCACCGTCAGTGCGTGCTGGATGTGGAAAGGCTCTTTGTTGTACTTTTTCAGCAGGGCCAGAGCCTGCTCACGGGTCAATTCCATGAAAAAATCCTCCTAAGTGGTGTTTTTTTTATTTTACGCCCCTGGAGATGGTTTGTCAACCCTGTCAAGCTTCAACTCGCTTCGCTCTGTCAGGATGACAAAAATTTTGCGACTTCCGGAAAAGGGTAGAAAATTTCACAAATATCTGCTACGATAAAAGAAAGGGGTTGAGATTATGGGCAATATTTTTGATTATCTCACATGGCGGGGGGATCTGACCTTCACCCAGGATCCGCCCAACGCGGTGGACGCGCTGATTTTTTCCACACTAACCTATGTGGGCTACGGGGAAACAGCGGAGCGGCCCCCGGAGTCGGCGGCCAGTCTGCGCCGGTGCGCGGAGGAATTTTTCGCTCTGGAGAATCCGGAGAGCCGGGTGCGGTCAAAAAAGGATATGGAGCTTCTGCGCTGCGCCGCGGCTACGGCGCGCTTTGGTCATTGCGGCCTGTGCCTGTACCGCAGCGTACTTTTGCCCGAGCAGGAGACCCAGTTCGCCGCCATGACCTTTCTGCTGGACGATGGCAGTATGTTCCTTGCCTACCGGGGCACGGACAACTCTCTCGTGGGCTGGAAGGAGGACTTCAACATGACCTTCCAGCAGACCATTCCCGCCCAGCGGCTGGCGCAGGAGTACATCCGGGAGGCGGCGCTGGCCCATACCGCTCCCATGCGGGTTGCGGGCCACTCCAAGGGCGGCAATCTGGCGGTGTTTGCCGCCGCCCGATGCTCGCCCATGGTACGCAAGCGGATTCTGACGGTCTACAACAACGACGGCCCCGGCTTTACCAAGTACATGATCGGCGACCCGGGCTACAATGCCATCGTGCCCCGGATTCAGACCTACATCCCCCAGTCCTCGGTGATTGGGATGCTGCTGGAGCATGAGGAGCCTTTATTGTCATTCGCAGCAAAAGCGTGGGTATCATGCAGCACGATCCCTACTCCTGGGAGGTAGAAGGCCCCCATTTCCTGCCGGTACAGGAGGTGACGGAATCCTCCCAGTTCCTGGACGCCACCATCAAGAACTGGTTTGCCGGCATGACCAACCGGGAGCGCAATCAGCTGGTGGAGGTGCTCTACGGATTGCTTACCACCGGGGAGGTGGAGAACGCGGCGGATATTTTCCAGCCCAAGAACATCCGAACCTACGTCAAGGCTCTGTCCTCCGACGCGGATATGCGCCACATCCTCTCCACGGAATTTCAGGGCCTGCTGGAAGCGGCAAAGAAGGCCAGAGCCGGCATGAGCGAGGGGAAGGAACTGCCGCAAGGGCAGAGTGAAGGGTTAAGAGTGGAGAGTGAAGAGTTGAGAGTGGAGAATTAGGAGTTAGAAGTGAGGAGTGAAGATACCGCAACTCCACACTTCACACTTCACACTCCACACTAAAAACGCGCTGCCGTTTCCCGGTTTTGGGAGACGGCAGCGTTTGTGTCAATGATTCATTGTTTGTTCCAGAGCGGCCAGCTTCATGCTGGTAGTCAGCACCTCCATGGCCTTTTCCAGCTCCTCCACCGGAGGCAGGCTGGGGGCGATGCGCAGGTTGGAGTCGGCGGGGTCGTTGCCATAGGGGTAGGTGGCGCCCACGTTGGTCAGCACCACACCGGCCTCCTTGCAAAGCTGCCAAACCCGCTTGGCGGTGCCGGGCATGGTGAAGAGACTAACGAAATAGCCGCCGTCCGGGTCAACCCAGTGGGCAAAGCCCAGGGGCTTGATCTCCCGGTTCAGCCACTTGCTGACGACGTCGAACTTGGGCCGCATGACCTCGGCGTGGAGCTTCATGATTTCCAGGGTGTGGGCCTTATCCTTGAGGAAGCGCACATGGCGCAGCTGGTTGACCTTGTCCTGGGAGATCATCTGGATGCCGAAGAGTTTGGTGAAATACTGGATATTGTCCTCGCTGGAGGCCATGCAGGAGATGCCGCCGCCGGCGAAGGTGATCTTGGAGGTGGAGGCAAACTCAATGACCATATCGGGCCGCCCGGCCTCGGCGCACAGGCTGATAAGGTCGGGGAAGGGGACGAAGTCCCCCCGGAACTGATGGACGCCGTAGGCGTTGTCCCACATGATGGTGAAGTCGGGAGCGGCGGGCTTTAGATTTGCGAAGCGGCGGACGGTTTCGTCGCTGTAGATCACGCCGTCGGGGTTAGAGTACTTGGGCACCGTCCAGATGAGCTTCCCCTGGGGGTCCTTCACCAGCTCCTCCACCACGTCCATGTCCGGGCCGGTGGGGGTCATAGGCACAGGAATCAGCTCCGCGCCGACGCTCTCGCCGATGGCGAAGTGCCGGTCATAGCCGGGGCAGGGGCACAGGAATTTGACCTTTTCCTCCCGGCACCAGGGTCGGGGGCTGTGGGGCAGGCCGTGGGTATAGGCCCGGGCCACCACGTCGTACATGAGATTCAGGCTGGCCACGCCGCCCACGAAGACCTGCTCCGGCTTACAGTCCAGAATGTCGGCCCAGTAGGCTCTGGCGCTGGGGAGGCCCGCCAGCTCGCCGTAATTACGGGCGTCGATGCCGCCGTCCATGCAGTCATCAATGGTCTGCACGGCGGTGAGAATGCCGCTGACCAGGTCCAGCTGCTGCTTGGAGGGCTTGCCCCGGGCCATATTCAGCTTCAGGCCCTGGGCCTTCAGCTGGTCGTATTCGTCCAGAACCAAAGCGTATTCCCGGGCCAGCTCCGGGGCGCTCATGCAAGAGTAGGGGGTCACAAAAATCATCCTTTCGGCCTAATCACTGTAATAGTGGGCTTATTATATGCGATTGCGACAAAAAGTGCAAGATATATTTGTACAAAATTTCATTTTTCAATTCAAAAACGAAGGAATTGGAGATGTGCACAAACTGGGTTGAAAAAGACAAATGTTTTTACTGCACAATCACGCCTTGCAATTTCCGGGTTTTTTGAATAGAATCAGAAGGTATGATGGTTATATTCTGAGAAAATCGGCAGCTTTTTCGGAAAGGACATGACTTTTATGAACGAAATCAGAAATTTGCCGGAACTCTTCGGCAGCGACGTATTCAACGAGTACACCATGAAGCAGCGGCTTCCCCAGGACGTCTACAGCGCCTGGAAGCGCTGCATCGCCGAGGGCACCCACCTGCCCCTGGACGTGGCCAACAAAATCGCCGAGGCCATGAAGCAGTGGGCCATCGAGAAGGGGGCCACCCTCTGCACGCTCTGGGTGCCGCCGATGACCGGCATCGCGGCGGAATCGC
>CAMGCA010000237.1 GCA_946011705.1 uncultured Clostridia bacterium
GGTGAGCGCCGTCATGAGCAAGGCGGAGATGGCCACCCTGATCGACGAACTGGATCGGCTCTGCGACAAATTTCCGGACCGTACCTGACTAAAAAGCGCCCGCCGGGACCGGCGGGCGCTTTTGCGTAGTAAAACCTGATTATTCAGCCTTGGGGCCGGCGGCGACGACCTCGGCGCTCATGTGGGTGTACTTCTTGAAGTTCTCCACAAAGCTGGTGGCCAGCTTCTTGCAGCTTGCCTTGTAGGCCTCCTTGTCCTCCCAGGTGTTCTCGGGGATCAGCAGCTCGGAGGGCACACCCTCAATGGCTGTGGGCACCTGGACGCCGAAGGTAGGATCGGTGACGAACTCACCCTGCTCAATGGCGCCGGTCAGGGCGGCGGTGACCATGGCGCGGGTGTAGCTCAGCTTCATGCGCTTGCCGGTGCCGTTCCAGCCGGTGTTCACCAGATAGACGTGGGCGCCGGACTTTTCCACCTTTTCCGCCAGCATGGAGGCGTAGACAGAGGGGTCCAGGGGCAGGAAGGGCTCGCCGAAGCAGGTGGAGAAGGTGGGCACGGGCTCGGTGATTCCGATCTCGGTGCCGGCCACCTTGGAGGTGAAGCCGGAGACGAAATAGTACATGGCCTGGTTCTTATTCAGCTTGGAGATGGGGGGCAGCACGCCGTAGGCGTCGGCAGTGAGGAAGATGACGGTCTTGGGAACGCTGGGGCTCATGCCGGAAAGCTCGGCATTGGGGATGTACTCCACGGGATAGCCCACGCGGGAGTTGACGGCCAGGGAGTCGTCGTCAAAGTCGAACTCGCGGGTCTCGTCGTCCATGACCACGTTCTCCACCAGGGCGCCGAACTTGATGGCGTTGTAGATCTCCGGCTCGCCCTCGGGGCTGAGGTTGATGCACTTGGCATAGCAGCCGCCCTCGAAGTTGAACACGGAATCGTCGGACCAGCCGTGCTCGTCGTCACCGATGAGCTGGCGGTTGGGGTCGGCGGACAGGGTGGTCTTGCCGGTGCCGGACAGGCCGAAGAACACGGCGGTGTCGCCGTCCTTGCCCATGTTGGCGGAGCAGTGCATGGGGAACACGCCCATCTTGGGCAGGACGTAGTTCATGACGGAGAAGACGGATTTCTTGATTTCGCCGGCGTACTGGGTGCCGCAGATGACCACCAGCTTCTCCTCGTAGTCCACCAGGATGGCGGCCTCGGAACGGGTGCCGTCGATCTCGGGGATGCACTTGAAGCCGGGGGCGGCGATGATGGTGAAGTCGGGGGCGAAGCTCTCCAGCTGCTCCGCCGTGGGGCGGCGCAGGAGCTGATGGATGAACAGGTTCTGGCTGGCCAGCTCGTTGACGATGCGGAAGGCCTTGGTGTACTTGGGGTCCGCGCCGGCAAAGCCGTCGAAGATGTAGACCTCCTTGTTCTGGAGGTAGGCCACCACCTTGGAATAGATGGCGTCGTACTTTGCCTTGTCGATGGGGCGATTCACCTTGCCCCAGGCGATCTCGTCATGGACGGCGGGGGTGTCCACGATGAACTTGTCGTTGGCGCTGCGGCCGGTGTACTTGCCGGTCTTGACCACCAGCGCGCCGGTGTTGCTCAGCGTGCCTTCACCGCGGCGCAGGGCGTGCTCCGTGAGCTGGGCGGGGGTGAGATTGCGGTAGACGGCAGAGGCATTGATGATGCCCAGGGTCTCCAGGCCATAAGTTTCCATGGTAGGTTCCTCCTTTAAAAGTTCGGCTGCAGGGGACAAGCCCCTGCCCGTGTATGCATTTCGCTATTTGCCCGTCTATTTTATCGTATTTTTCCAAGAAAGGCAATACCAACCCGTATTTTCTCTCCGGAATTCAGGTATCGTCGCCGTCGCCCAGGTACGTCTCGCCCCATTTTGCCAGCCCCCAGACCACCGGCAGCAGCGCCTGGCCCTTTTCCGTCAGGGAGTATTCCACGTGGGGCGGTATCTCGTTGAACTGCTCCCTGTGGACGATGCCGGCGGCCTCCAGGTCCCGCAGGGTAGCTGTAAGCATGGTGTTGGTGATGCGGGGCAGGGCCTTGCGCAGCTCCCCGAAGCGGCAGGAGGGCCGCTTGCACAGCTCGTAGATGATGTGGGTGCGCCACTTGCCGCTCAGCAGCTCCAGCGTGCGGCGCATGGGACAGTTCTCCCGCACGTCGCCTTTCATCACCCTTTGGAGGTACGCCTCCGCGGTCATATCGTGTTTCATAGCCATCTCCGGTACAGGAAAAGATACCAAGTACACTGTATTTACGTACTTGCACTGTTTTTCAGATATAGTATACTAAAGATACCGTTATAAAGCAAGGAGAAATGGTCATGAAAACCGCCATCATTTACTATTCCCGCCATCACGGCAATACCAAACAGCTGCTGGATGCTATCGCCGCCCAATATCCCGTCACCCTCATCGACGCCGTGGAAAACCCCCACGCGGACCTGGAGGGGTACGATTGCATCGGTCTTGCCTCCGGCATCTACTATTCCAAGTTCCACAAGAGCGTCACCGCTCTGGCGGAGGAGAAGCTGCCCAGCATGAAAAAGGTCTTTTTCCTTTACACCTGCGGTTCTAAAAGAGACGGCTACACCGCTGCCGTCACCAGGCTGGCCGACCTGAAGGGCTGTGACATTCTGGGCGAGTACGGCGCTCTGGGCTACGACACCTACGGCCCCTTCAAGCTGATCGGCGGCATCGCCAAGGGCCATCCCGACCAGTCGGAGCTGGAGGGCGCTGTCCGATTCTATGAAAGCATCGCCAAATAATGCTGTCCCAACCCACCCATGCGCACAGGGAGCCGTGACCGGCTCCCTGTGCTTTCTATCTTTCGCTAAGCGTGAAATTACCTTTTAATTCTCAAATTTTGCTTTTCCTGTTGCCGTGGTACACTTGATGCACGGCTCCGCTTTTGGGGAATTTTCAGTGAAAGCGGCGGCGATGCCATCACAGGTAAAATAGCTTTTGCCGTAATGGAACATCGTTAATATGCCAAGCGCAATGAAGAAAAAGCCGGCGTAATGTGCCAGCGCTTGGCCAATCTCTCGCAGATTATTAGCAGTCACAGCGGTGTTGTTTACGGTCACCCGTGTTGCGTTATACTGCTCGGTATAGTAGTCTGCTCCGAAGCTGATATCGTCAACCGAGTTTGCTCTGTAGGACTCCGGCGGAGTTACCATAAAAACAATGCCGACCAGTAAAATTGACAAGCCCAACAATATACCAAGGATATCCCATGTTTTCTTTTTCTTCAACATAGCTTTGAACCTCCCCGCCATTTAATGATACCGCGTTGTATCACCGTTTCGGTCGATATAGCCGGTGGCTACGGTAATTCCGGAGTCCTCCGGACCAAATGCTGTCGTAATCTGTTCCATTAAAAGAAACAGCTCAGCGGAAATTTCTTCTGTATTTTCATCAAGCTGCTTCATGCTGACTTGCTTGATCACATCTGGTTATTGACTGTCCTTTGCAATTTCATCAATTTGCGCTTCGTCAACAGACATCATGATAACATAGGTTTTTTCATCTTCCAGATACGAACCCGCAAATTGGTAGGCACGGCCAAACGCAGACGTATGAGAGGAAACAATCCTATCTGCGGTTTCGATGCAGGAATTGACCAGACTTTGGAGTTCATCTTTCGCTTTCGTCAAATCAATGTAATTGCTCACCTTCGCTTGCTCTTCGCTTGTCAGGGCACCAAAAAGATTGTCGGCTTCCTCAATTGCGTCCCGGCTGGCCATGGTAACCTTGCCAATCGCTTTGATTGCCTGCTCGGTTTCTTTGACAGCCGCACTTTTTCCGCAGGCACACAGGGACAGGCACATGGAAAGTGCCAAAAGAAAAGCAACCCATTTTTTCATCGACAATACCTCTCTTTTTGTTTTATCGGGGCTTCTTCTTGTGATTATACTCCTGTATCTTTCGTA
>CAMGCA010000238.1 GCA_946011705.1 uncultured Clostridia bacterium
TGATTCTGGACGAGCCTACCAAGGGCGTCGATGTGGGCGCGAAATCTCAGATGTACGAGATCATGAGTGAACTTGCACAGAAGGGCTATGCCATTGTTCTGATTTCCTCCGAAATGCCGGAGGTGCTGGCAATGAGTGACCGCATTGGCGTTATGCATGAGGGTAGGCTGGTAAAGGTGCTCAGCCGTAATGAAGCCACTCAGGAGAAGTTGCTGGCGTATGCCATGAACTCTGCAGATACTATGCTAAAGGAGGAAACCGGCAGTGAAACCGAATAATGCAAGACTAAGCCATCTTCGCAGCCTGTTTTCCAATCACTCCCAGGAAATCGTTCTGATCTTCCTGATCGTGGTTGTCAGCATGCTGGTACAGATGCGTACCGGAGGCAGCTTTCTCTCCGCGTCGAACCTCAATGAGCTGATGCGTGAGGCCTCCATGCTGATCATTGTTTCCATTGGCATGACCATCGTTATCATCAGCGGAGGCATCGACTTGTCAGTGGGCTCAGTTATGGGCCTGGCGGGTATGATCTCGGTGCTGGTACTTCGGGATCATCCCGAAATCCCCGTCGTTCTGATCTTTGCCATTGGCATCGGCGTGGGCATGATCTGCGGCGTCATCAGCGGATTTGTGGTTGCAAAGCTCCGCATTGCCCCGCTGATCGGCACCTTGGGTACCTGCGATATCTTCCGCGGCGTTATTTACATTTTCAGTAAGGGCGAATGGGTCAGCCAGACCGATATGACCGACCAGTTCCTCGCAATCTCCACAGGAAAATTCCTCGGCATCAACTACATGGTGCTGTTTGCCATTGCGGTGGCAATCTTCGGTGTTATCTTCATGGGACATACCCGATTCGGCCGTCAGCTCTACGCCATCGGCAGCAATGCCGAGAGCGCCCGGATTTCCGGTATCAAGGTCGAAACGGATAAGTGGATCGCCTACATTATCAGCGGCATGATCGCAGGTCTGGCAGGTGTTCTGTGGGTCTGCAAATACGCCTGTGCACAGGGCACAACCGCTACCGGATTTGAGCTGAACGTAATCGCGTCTGTGGTTCTGGGCGGCGTATCCATTACCGGTGGCGCGGGCAGCATGTACGGTGTTCTGCTGGGCTCCCTGCTGTTTGGCATCCTGAACAACATTCTCCCGCTGATCCAGGTATCCTCTTTCTGGCAGAGAGCGATTCGGGGCGCGGTCATTCTGATTTCCGTTGTCATCAATTCTCTGGTGCTTCGCCGGGCATCCAGGAAAGCCTTAATGAGGAGGGAAGAGCATGAAAAAGCCTGAGACAGCCCTTGGTTCCCGGGATGCCCGGGCCATTGCCGGCAAAATCTTCTCTCGGTGGGAGACATTTCTGATTCTGATTTTCCTGGTTGTTAATATTATCAACATCAACCTGTCTCCGTATTATCTGAACTATAACAACCTGATGGACTCCATGATCAACTTCATGGATAAGGGCCTGATGGTTTACGGAATCATGATGGTTCTGGTCCTGGGCGAGATCGACATCTCTATTGCCTCCATTATCACCCTTTCTGCCTGCGTGGCGGGCTGGAGCTGCGAGAAAGGGGTTCCCTTTGCCGCGTGTGTCTGTATCGCACTGCTGGTGGGCGCGCTCTGCGGTGCCTTTAACGGTATGCTGCTGGTGAAATTCCCGGAACTGAACTCCACCATTGTTACTTTGGGCACACAGATTCTCTTCCGCGGCATTGCCTATATGCTGCTGGAGGACCAGTCCCTCAAGACCTACGCCAAGCAGCTGAGCAAGCTGGCATGGGGCAAGATTCTGGGCCTGCCTGTGATCCTGTTTACATTCATCGTCATGACGGTAATCTTCGGATTTATCATCCATAGGACGGTAAGCGGTCGGCAGCTGTGCGCCAGCGGCACCAACAGAACCGCCTCTCATTTCTCCGGCATCCACTGCGACCGGATCAAGATGATCGTATTTACCGTCAACGGTCTGTGCGCGGCCTTCGCCGGACTGTTCCTGGCTGCAAAGCTGGCTTCCGTCCGCGCAAGTATCGCGCAGGGCTACGAAATGGAAGTCATTGCCATGGCGATCCTAGGCGGCGCCGCAACCACCGGCGGACGGGGTAACGTGGGCGGTATGATCCTTGGTGTCTTTACCATCGGTCTGATCCGCTACGGAGCCGGTCTGGTCAATGTTGCTTCCGATACGCTGAAGATCATCATTGGACTGCTGCTGATTATCGTTTGCGCAGTCCCCAACCTGAAGCAAGTAATTTCTGAAGCCAAGGAGCAGTTCCGCGGCGGAAGAAAACTTGGAATATAAAAGGAGGAAAACAAACATGAAAAAACTGGTAGCACTTTTACTCGTTCTGTGCATGGTTCTTGGCCTGATGGCTGGCTGTGGCAGCACCGCAAAGCCTGCAGCGTCTGCACCTGCCGCCGACGGCGGCAATGCCGGAAACGCCGCCGCTCCCGCTGACGACTCTCCCACCGCTGACTACAATGCAGGTGCCGATGCGCCTACCTACATCATGGTCTCCAAGACCCTGTCTGACCCCATCTTCATCGATATGTATATTGGCTTCCGTCAGTTCTGCCAGGAAGTCGGTGTAAGCTGTATGTACCGTGGCACGGAAGAGCCCACCGTTGAGAAGGAAATCGAAGTTATCACTCAGCTGATCGCGCAGGGCGTCAACGGCATTGCCGTGATTGCTTCCGACTTCGACGCTCTGGAGCCTATCATGACTCAGGCTATGGCCAAGGGAATCGCTGTCATTACCTTCGACTCCGCTGCCAACCCCGCTTCCCGTGTTGTCCATGTGGAGCAGGCCTCTATTGACCTGGTCGGCAGAGCGCAGATGCAGTCCGCTCTGGCTATCTGCGGCGGCGCCGGTTCCGAAGGCACCATTGGCATCCTGTCCGCGCAGCCCGAGAGCCAGCTGCACGCTGACTGGTGCGCTGCAATGCTCCGCGAAGTAGAAGATCATCCCGATGACTACAAGAACATCACGGTTCTGCCCATTGCGTACGGCGACGACCTGCCCGACAAGTCCACCACCGAAGCACAGGCAATGCTGCAGAACTACCCGGATCTGGACGCCATCATCAGCCCCACTACCGTCGGTATTCTGGCTGCCGCAAAGGTGATTCAGGATTTGGGCTCTGACTGCAAGGTTACCGGTGTCGGCCTGCCCTCCGAAATGGCTCCCTACATCGACAATGGCATCTGCTACGACTGCTACCTGTGGAATCCCTACGATCAGGGCTATCTGGCTGCGGCAGCTACCCACTCTGTCGCTACCGGTGAATGCACCGGTGCCGTTGGTGACCCTGTCACTGCCGGCCATCTGGGAACGCTGACCGTTGAAGAGTATTTCGACGGCGGCACGCAGGTTCTGCTGGGCGATCCCCTGCGCTTTAGCACGGAAAACATCGATGAGTGGAAGACTCAGTTCTAAGTTAACCGTTCTCCTGTAAAATCGGAAAAGGCATCGAGAGACCCTCGATGCCTTTTCTCCCTATGAGATCTATGATGAATCAAGCACTTTTTGTTTCCGATATTGATGGTACGCTCCTGAAAACCGGCCAGATGCCCCATCCGTCTGTGTTAAGCGCCATTGCCAGGTTTCGGGAGGAGGGGGGACTGTTCTGCGTTTGCACGGGACGCGCTCTTCCTGCCGTGAAAAATCTGCTGCCGTTGCTCCCGGGATGCAGCCTGGGTATTCTGTGCGGCGGCGCTGTGGTCTATGATTTTGAAAATAACCGGCCGCTGATTACCCACTATCTGGATGCTTCCGTGGTATACGCCCTGCGGGAACTTATGGCGCAGGAACCATCCATCAGCGTGACCGTATCCATACCCAACGGGATTTATCGAATCCGGGATAATGTGTGCCTTTTGACAAAAGGCGTATACGAAGACCGCACCGCCCCGGTAGGGGCG
>CAMGCA010000239.1 GCA_946011705.1 uncultured Clostridia bacterium
CTGCCAGGTATGTCCACAGCTTGCCGGAAAGAAGCAGGCAGTTGTACTGAATCGGCTTGTGCTCCCTCAGATACTCCCGGTGCATTCGTCCCCATTTGCCCGTGGGGCGGGGTTCTTCCGGCAGTGTCAGGTCTGGGATAAAATAATCACCCACACGGATATAGTTGATGTCCATGCTCAATCCTCCTTTACTTTGGTGCTGCCATTGTATCGGAGAATGATTGAAATGTCGGTTGTGCCGCAAAGTATAAATTGAAGTCAATATATCCCCAAATGCAAGAAAGCTCTGAGAAATTCCAACTTCTCAGGGCTGTTAAAATGTGGTACTCCTCTACCCACTCACACATGGGCAAGCAAGCCCAAACAACATGGCGTCTTATTCACTTGATCAGGCAAATCAAACGCCCCCTTCCATGGATAATTACAGGTATTATACCATGGCAGGGGGAGATAGTCGATAGATCAGCGTGGATTTTTCTTATGGCAGCATCACCCAATTGGAACTGCGGGCTTCGGCAGATATTCCCGCATTTTCCATACTTTCGCTTGGGCCAAAATCTCTCGCTGAATCTCCTTGCCCCATTATGCGGCGTTGTCTTAAGAAAAACGCAAGAAATTCTTAAGAATACAGATGTTGACAATAAATTACAATACTGTTATACTAACTGTATTAGAACAGCTAGTACAGTTAGGAGGGATGACATGATACACCTGGACTATCGGGATGCACGTCCCATCTACACCCAGATCATCGACGGCTTTAAGGAGCAGATTTCCACTGGGGTTTTGCAGTCGGGGGAGAAGCTGCCCAGCGTGCGGGAGCTGGCGGGAGAGCTGGCCATCAACCCCAACACCATCCAGCGGGCCTACCGCACTTTGGAAGTGGAGGGCTGGATCGCCACGGTGCCCGGAAAGGGCTGCTTCGTTTGCAGCTGCGACGACACCCGGGAGCGGGAGCGCCAGCACTGGTACCACGCCTTTGACGATGCCACCACCGCGCTGATCGCCCTGGGCGTCACCCGTCAAAATCTGGTCGATCGGATAGGAGGAAATCAGGATGCTTGAAATGCAAAATGTAACAAAAACCTTCGGGGACTTTACCGCCCTGAAAAACTTAAGCCTGACGGTGCCCAAGGGCGCGGTCTATGGCCTTGTAGGCCCCAACGGCGCGGGCAAGTCCACCGCCATCCGGCACCTGACCGGCATTTACCGGCCCGACAGCGGCACCGTCACCATGGACGGTCAGCCCATCTACGAAAACCCGGAGATCAAGGCCTCCATCGGCTACATCCCCGACGACATTTTCTACTACCCCTCGGCAACCCTGGAGGATATGCGCAGATTTTACCGGGGCATCTACCCCCAGTTTGACGATGCCCTTTTTGACCGGCTCTACGATGTGTTCCGCCTGCCGAAACGGGGACAGATCCGCAGGTTTAGCAAGGGTATGCAGAAGCAGGCGGCCTTCCATCTGGCCCTGTGCACCCGGCCCAAGGCCCTGATTCTGGACGAGCCGGTGGACGGCCTTGACCCCGTCATGCGGCGGCAGGTTATGAGCCTGATTCTGTCGGACGTTGCCGAGTACGGCACCACGGTGCTGATTTCCTCCCACAACCTGCGGGAGCTGGAGGATGTCTGCGACCATGTGGGCATCATGGATCACGGCGAAATGCTCATGGAAAAGAGCCTTGCCGATATGCAGGGCAACACCCACAAGCTTCAAATCGTGGGCGGTGTCCCCGAAGGGCTGGAAATTCTCCACGAGAGCACCTCCGGCAGGCTCAAGACCCTGATCGTCCGGGGCGCTGCCTGGGAGATCAGCACCAAAGCCGCCGCTGCCCGGCCCGCCTATTTGGAGGTCCTGCCCCTGTCCCTGGAGGAGATCTTTATCTATGAATTGGGAGGTGCCGATTATGCAGTCAAAGAAATCCTGCTTTAATCGTGCCGCGTTCACGAAAAACCTCACCCGGTTTGCCCCTGTATTGGCCCTGTACACCCTGCTGCTGCTTCTGCTTATGTTGGTAATGTGGAAGCAGGCTGGAGACATCTACCCAGAATACTATTTCCTCTATCAGACCGACGAGATTTTCGGCTGGACTTCCTTCATCAATCTGGCCTACGCCTGCCTGATGGCTCAGCTCCTCTTCGGCGACCTGTATAACACCCGGATGTGCAACGCCCTGCACGCCCTGCCCCTGCGGCGGGAGACCTGGTTTGTGACCAACGTGGCCTCGGGCCTACTGTACTCCCTGATTCCCACCGCCATTGCGGCGCTGGTGCTGATGCCCATGCTGACGAGCACCATCTTCGCGGGTGCGTGGAAGATTGCCCTGTGGTATTTCCTCATTGCCAACGTAGAATATGTCTGCTTCTTTGGCATTGCGGTGTTCTGCGCCATGGTGGTCGGCTCCCGGTTCACCATGGTGGCGGCCTACGGCCTTATCAACTTCGGCTCCGGTATCCTCTACTGGCTGGTGAACACCATCTACACCCCCATGCTCTACGGCATGGTCACCCCCAGCGCTCTGGCCGAAAAGCTGACGCCCATAGAGTATATGCTGAATATCAATGTGGACGTGCAGGATTCCACCAGACGCGCCCTCTTTGACGAGGTGGGCCGATTGGTTACCGGCGCACAGGGCACCTATGAGGTGACGGGACTGAACTGCCTTGGAATGCTGGCCATTGTGGGCGTTGTCTTCGCCCTGGCGGGCCTGATCGTGTACCACTTCCGCAATCTGGAATGCGCCGGTGACGCGGTGTGCAGCCGGAAGCTGGTGCCCCTGTTCCAGGTCTTAAGCGCCATGTTCGTTGCCGTGGCGGCGGAATTCGCGGCGGGCGAGATCATGGGCTACGGCAACAGCGTGGATGGGCTTAAATTCCTGTTCCTGTTCAGCGGTCTGATCGTGGGCTGGTTTGCCGGCAAGATGCTGGTGGAGCGGTCTGCCCGGGTGTTCCGGCCCCAAAACTGGGTGGGTCTTGGCATTCTGGCGGCGGTGCTGGCGGTGTCCATAGGATTGACCCGGCTGGACGTGCTGAATTTGGAGGAGCGGATGCCGGACATCGGGGACATCACATCCGTGGAGCTGAACGGCTACAAAATGGAAGACCGCTCCGACATTGAGACCGTGCTGAAATTCCACAATCTGGCCCTGAACGACCGAGTGAAAGCCTTCGGTGCCTATGCGTTGGAGGAAAATGGAGAATATGTGCGGATGGAGGATTCCTCCTACCGCTACTGGCAGGAGGGCGACCCCCTGCCCAAGCAGAGAATGGCGTACACCTGCCGTCTGGCCTACACCCTGAAAGACGGCAGAACCGTCCAGCGCAATTACAATGTCTGGGTGGACAGCGCCGCCGGTGAGATTCCCAAAGCCCTTCTCAGCCGCTGGGATGCGGTGAATTCCGACACCGTGGAAATCAACGGCAAGGATGTGGAGGTGCTGCCGCTGGTGCTGGACGCCATTGAGAATCTGTACTGCTCTACTACATCGAGTCGCAAAGCACCGGAGAATCTTAAGAACCGGGCCGCTGCCGAGAGCCTGCTGCGGGCCATTCAGGCGGACTGCGAAGCGGGCACCATGGTTCAGGATGATGCCTACCACGACGGTGTGTTCGTCATTCCCGAGCTCGATGGGGAACCCTATGAAACCAGAGACCTGTATATTCACCTGTCCAGCAAAAACTACGGCTGGAGCGTGAACGTATACACCGACTGCGAAAACACCATCCGCTGGCTGCGGGACAACGGATTGCTTGCTGAGGATGTTACCATCCAGCCTCAGGGCAGCAGCCCCCGGTATTATTAAATGTGCTTATCTTAACGCAGCACGACGGTAAATTGGAATTTGGCGGCGAGTCGCCGCTGACAATGCGTTACGGACTGCGGGTGG
>CAMGCA010000240.1 GCA_946011705.1 uncultured Clostridia bacterium
CACGGCGCTGTCGACCTGCCGGTTGCGGACCTTCTCGGCGCGCTCCGCCAGCGACGCCACGATCTCTTTCTGATACTCGGAGGGTTTCAGGGCGATGTTGTGGTAATGCGCCTCCGGCACGGGCAGCTTGAGCATATCCGCCGTCTGAATGTCCGCCACATTTTTGAATACGCTCATCAACTCCGGCAGGTTATAAAACTTGGCGAAGCGCGTCTTGGCCCGGTAGCCGGTTCCCTCCGGGGACAACTCGATTGCGGTGACGGTTTCCCCGTAGTTTGCCGCCCATGCGTCGAAGTGCTGTAAGCCCTGCTCCTCCAACGCCGACATCTGCAAGTAACGCTGGATGGTGTAAAGCTCCACCATGCTGTTGGAAATGGGGGTGCCGGTGGCAAAGACAATGCCGCGCCCTCCGGTGATCTCATCGAGGTAGCGGCACTTCATAAAGAGGTCTGAACTTTTCTGCGCCTCGGTCTGGGCAATACCGCCCACATTCCGCATTTTCGTGTAGAGAAAGAGGTTTTTGAAATAATGGCTCTCGTCGATGAAGATACGGTCAACGCCCAATTCCTCAAAGGTGACCACATCGTCCTTGCGGCTCTGGTCGTTCAGCTTGTCGATCTTGGCTTGCAGGCCCTTTTTTGTCTTCTCCATCTGTTTGATGGTGAAGTTCTCCGCTTTTTCTCGCTTGGCTTCGGAAATGCCCATCATGATTTCGTCGATCTGCTGTTCAAGAATGGCCCGCTGGCGCTCTACGCTCATGGGGATCTTCTCAAACTGGCTATGCCCGATGATAACGGCATCGTAGTCGCCGGTGGCGATGCGCCCACAGAATTTCTTGCGGTTTTTGGTTTCAAAATCCTTGCGGGTGGCGAGAAGAATATTGGCCGCAGGATAGAGCTGCAAAAACTCAGTGGCCCACTGCTCTGTCAGGTGGTTGGGCACCACAAAGAGAGATTTTTGACACAGGCCCAGCCGCTTTGACTCCATCGCCGCCGCGACCATTTCAAATGTCTTGCCGGCGCCCACTACATGAGCCAGCAAAGTATTTCCACCGTAGAGAATGTGGGCGATGGCGTTGACCTGGTGCTTGCGGAGCGTGATCTCCGGGTTCATGCCCGAAAAGCTGATGTGGCTGCCATCATACTCGCGGGGGCGGTTGCTGTTGAACAGGATATTGTAGGTCTTACAGATGGCTTCGCGTCGATCAGGGTCTTTCCAGATCCATTCGGCAAAGGCGTCTTTAATGAGTTCCTGCTTGCTCTGGGCGATGGCGGTTTCCTTCTTGTTGAGGACAGCGGTTTTCCTGCCATCGGCATCGTACACATAATCAAAAATACGGACATCCTTCAAATTCAAGGTGTCCTCAATGATCTCATAGGCGTTGATGCGCTTGGTGCCGTAGGTGCTGATGGCCTTGACATTGCCGCGATCCGTGCTTTTGCCTTCGATGCGCCATTCACCTGTGATGCCGGAATAGTGGACCTTCATGCTCCATTGCGCGCTGCGGGGTGTCCCCAGCGTTTCGAAGATAAACCGGCGGACATATTCGGTGTCCAGCCATGTAGCGCCCAGCCGGACGGAGATCTCGCTGGCGGTGAGGTCGATGGGCTGCACCTGCGCCAATGCCTCAGCGTTGATCTGATACTGTGGGTCCTGTTCTGCCTTACCTTGGGCAACCGCCAATTTCTGACGCACATTGCCGGAAAGATACTCGTCCGCGGGCAGGTATTTCTCATGCCCGTCGTTCTCGCCGGTGTAAGCGGGGTTTAGGAACACCACGCCGGTCAACTCAGAAAACAGCGTTTCCTCGTCCTTGCCGGTGAGCCTGCTCATATAGTCCATATCCACATGGGCCTTTTCGCCAATGGACAGCGCCAGCGCCTCCACCGCCGTGTCTACCTTTTCAGCAGGTTTGTGACTGCGGATGGTGCGCTTGGTGAACAGGTCCGCCTTCCGTTTTAGGTTCCGGTCCTCGTCCAGAATTTCCAGCGAACACAGCAGGAAGTAGGAGCTGTCCTGGTCAAACGCGATGGCGTTACCGCGGGAATTGATGAGTCCATATTTCCGGGTGAAGGCGTCGTAGAGGGTATTCAGCTTGGCTTGCTGCGCCTTGATTTCTTCATCGGGATAGTCCTCGGTCTGGTATTCCAACAGCGTCCGCACACAGTCCCGCAGCTCGATCATGCCGCGGATTCTGCTCTCTGCCGTCTTGGATACCTCCACCGGGTTCATACGGCTGTTTTCACGGTAGTAGATTTGCCCGTCCACCAGTGTATAGGAGAAGTTGCGGACAGCGGGATCGGCCTCAATGGAATGATCCTCGCCCTCCAGCTCCTCCTCCCGGTCGTAGGCGGCGATTTCGCCGTGGAGATTCTGAACGGCCTCCGCCAGCAGTGCTTCCAACGGCTGCTCCGGATACGGCTCACAGGTGGGCGCGGGGCCGAACGGCCCGGACACCATCTTCATCTCGCCCAGCACCATGTCCGGGTTGTCAACGAAGTAGCTGTTCATCTGGATGCCGTCCTCGTTGGTGGCAAGGTGCACCCATTCGGGTTCTATATCCACCATTCGTTCCCGTTTTTGCAGGAACAGAATGTCCGACACGACCTCCGTACCGGCGGCGCTCTTAAAGGTGTTGTTGGGCAGGCGGACGGCCCCCAGCAGCTCTGCTCGCTGCGCGATGTATTTTCGTGCGCTGGCGGTGCGCTTGTCCATAGTGTAGCTGGAGGTCACAACGGCGATGACGCCGCCCGGTCTGACCTGATCCAGTGCCTTGGCGATGAAATACTCGTGGATGGGGAAATTCAGCCGGTCATAGCGTTTGTCCGGCACATGAAACTGGCCGAACGGCACATTGCCGATGGCTACATCGAAAAAGTTATCCGGGAAGACGGTCTTCTCATAGCCCTGCACCGCAATACTGCTTTTCTGATAAAGCTGTCTGGCGATGCGTCCGGAGAGATCGTCCAGCTCCACGCCGTAGAGCTTGCTGCCGCTCATATCTTCCGGCAGCATACCGAGGAAATTGCCGATGCCGCAGGACGGCTCCAAGATGTTCCCCTGTGTGAAGCCCATCTGCCCCAAGGCGGCATAGATGCTGCGGATGACCACAGGAGGCGTAAAGAACGCCGTCAGCGTGGATTCGCGGGCGGCGGCGTATTCGGCGTCCATCAGCAGGTCTTTCAGCTCGCTGTATCGCGGGTTCTTTTCATCGAAGAAGTCCGCCAGACCGCCCCAGCCCACATACTGTGCCAGCACCGTCTGTTCCTCCGCTGTGGCGGTGCGGTTCTCCGTCTCCACGGTTTTCAGGGTACGGATCGCGTCCAGATTGCGCTGAAAACGCTCCAGCGGTGCGCCCTCTCCGATGTGGTCATCGGTGATGCGGTAGTTGCTGCCGTTCGGGTCCAGCGGATAGGCAAGCGCGTTTTGCTTTTTCTTTTTCGGCTGGGTGAGTACCGCAGGCGGCTCGACCGGCTGCTCTGCGGCGGTGTCTTTGGCGCGCTCCACATAGATACATTCCGCAGCTTCCTGTTCGATGACTGGATTTCTGACCTGCTACAGATAATCCTCAGCCTGCCACTCGCTGGGGAAGGTCTCACGGACGCCCTCGCTGTCAACATAAATTTCGTCCCGAATATCGTCCCAGACGGCGTAGCCGTCGTCCGTTTCGATCACGCTGAACCGCTCATAGGCGGGCGGCTGCTCTGCGGCAAGCCGTGCTGCATCCTCTGCGACCTGCTCCACAAAGCTGCGTTCCTGCTGAGGAGCATCATGCCGGTGGTTGAACAGGCTGAAAGTGCCGTCCACATATTCGGAAAGCCGCTCTCTTGCGTGGCGGACGGAATCGTAGAAACGGTCATCCTCCGGCAAGCCGTCCAGCCG
>CAMGCA010000241.1 GCA_946011705.1 uncultured Clostridia bacterium
CCACTAGAGCTGTCCATCACATCGCCACCGCCAGCTACCTTATCTACAACTTCGACCATAGAAGTGAAGGTCTCCGGTTTTGTGGCATCATTGTACATGCATTTTGCATCGTTCAAAGTATTTGCAATCTCCTGTGCTCGCTCTATATTGCGGGCCGCCATATAGACTCTGGCACCTTCTTTTGCGCATTTCTTTACGCAGGCAAGGCCGATACCCCTGGTAGATGCGGTGATCAATACGACTTTATCCTTTAATCTCATTTGGATGCTCCTTTGTTACGAATTCTGGGAAGGAAGAGTACAGCTGCAATACCGGCGGCAATGCAGATTAGCTCCGCAATTGCCAGCAAGTGGATCGATCGGACTGCGGCATCTGCCCCTGTTGCCCCGCCTGCGATCAGACCGGTGATCTGATTGGTAAACAGGGGCACGAACACTGCAACACCGAAGGGCGCGGCGAGATCCCGGAACAGGCCGTAGGTGCCTGTTCCTGCCCCGGCTTCCTGCTGCGGCAGTCCGGACAGTGCTACCTTCATAAAGATCGTACCGTTGCCGCCCAGACCAAATCCTAGAATACCCAAACTTGCCATCAGCAGCAGGACAGAGGTTGCTTCAGAGAATAAAAACAGGATACCGCAGCCAATGCCGGTCAAGATCAGCGAGCCGGTGAGCACATGCTTGGGTTCGAACCGGTCTGCCAAGGGACCTAAGATCACAGCACCTAACGACATACCCACATACATCACGGAAATGGCATACCCAGAAACGGCTGTATTATCCGGTTGGGTGTAGTTGACAAAGACAATGGTATTGGTCATATTTGCCTGCATCAGACCTTGCGTCAGAAACAGGGCAAGGACGCTGAGAATAAAGGCGCCCCGCTTCATAAAACTGCCGGGCAGGATGGGCTGCACCGCTTTTCTTTCCGCTGCCATCAATCCCAGCAGGCTAATGATTGCGGCAATCAGTACGCCCAGGAATGCCTTGGATGTCCAGCCGAAATTCTGCCCAAAGGAGGGAACGCACAGCATCAGGCTGAAGAAGATCAGCACCAGTACCGCGCCAATGCCATCAAAGTTCTTAAGGGGACGCCTCTGGGAATCCTGCTTACCGGCAGTCAATACGCAGACGATGAAAGTGACTGCGCAAATAGCCACGCATACCCACAGCATGGCACGCCAGCCATAGGCGGAGATGATCAGGCCACCCAGAGTCGGTCCGAAAATAACCGACGCGCTGGAAATCAGCATATACAGAGAAAACCCCTTTGCTACTTGGTTGGGTGGAAAACTCGTGACGATATAGGCCATGATCACCGGGGTCATAGCGGCAGTACCAATGCCCACAACGAATCGGGCTATCATCATAAACACGAGGGAATTTGCCAGTGCTGACAGCACATTTCCCAATGTAAAGACGGCAATTCCAAGAAGCAGGGTCCTTTTGCGCCCAATCACATCGCCTACTTTTCCCAGAATCGGTGCACAGGCGGCGGTGGACGTGGCCTGTGCCAGAGCTGTCCAGGTGGTGTTGTTGTAAGCAATGCCAATGTCCTGCACAAAGGACGGCCCCAGAACCGTAGAAAATCCGCCCACGATGCCAATCAGAAATGCAGCCAATGCGTATGGGATGAATCCCTTTTTGTATTCGTTGCTTTGCTCCATTTTTCCACTTCCTTTTCCGGTAGTATGCCCTGCTTTTCATGCATTATTGATCGGAAAAAGGACACACTTTCCTTAGAAGGAGGGAGTTTATGAAACAGAAATTCTATATCTGCAAGCATTGCGGCAATATCGTCGCCATGATTCGGGACGCAGGTGTTCCGATTATGTGCTGTGGTGAAAAAATGCACGCGATCAAGCCGGGTACGACAGAGGCTTCCGGAGAGAAGCATGTCCCTGTTTATGAGCTGGATGGCAACGTTGTTCATGTGACAGTGGGATCGGTGGAACATCCTATGAATCAGGAGCACTATATCGAATGGATCTGCCTGGAAACCGAGCACGGGATCCAGTATGCCCATCTAGATCCGGATGACGAGCCGAGAGCAAAATTCGCTCTTTGCGAAGGGGACGAAGTCCGGGCAGTCTACGCTTTCTGCAATCAACACGATCTTTGGAGGAATTGAATATGTCTATGATCAATAAGGAAATTTCCGATTTTCGCACCTATGCGTTCCACGAGAACGATTTCAAGTTTGTATCCAAGGAGGATATCTTAGGCAAGTGGAGCGTATTTTTCTTCTATCCCGCCGACTTTACCTTTGTCTGTCCCACGGAGCTGGAGGACCTGGCAGACAAGTATGAGCAGTTCCGGGCTATCGGCTGTGAGGTCTATTCCGTGTCCACCGATACCCATTTCGTTCACAAGGCATGGCATGACGCATCCGACCGGATCAAGAAGATCAATTACCCCATGCTGGCAGACCCTACCCACGCAATCTCCAGAGATTTTCAGGTACTGATCGAGTCCGATGGTCTTGCCGAGCGTGGTACTTTTATTATTAATCCTGAAGGTAAGATCGTAGGCTACGAGGTGACTGCCGGCAACGTGGGCCGGAACGCCGAGGAACTGCTGCGCAAGGTGCAGGCTTGCCAGTTTGTCCATGCCCACGGCGACCAAGTCTGTCCAGCTAACTGGAAACCCGGCGCGGAAACCCTGAAGCCCAGTCTGGATCTGGTCGGTCAGCTTTGATGGAAAATCTGTACGATGTGATTGTGGTTGGCGGTGGTCCTGCGGGGCTCACCGCCGCCCTGTATCTGGCCCGGGCAAAGTACCGGGTACTGGTTTTGGAAAAAGAACAGTTCGGTGGTCAAATCTCCATCACCCATGAGGTAGTTAACTATCCTGGTATTGCCCAAACCAGCGGCAAAGCCCTGACTGACACCATCCAGCAGCAGGCAGAATCTTTTGGTGCAGAGTTTATGCTGGCAGAGGCTATCGGCTTTGACCTTTCTGGGGATATCAAGACTGTGCGCACTAATCAGGGGGAACATCGCTGTTTTGGTATCCTGCTTGCCACTGGTGCCCATCCCAGAACGGTTGGTTTTAAGGGTGAGGAGGAACACAAGGGCCGGGGCGTTGCCTACTGCGCCACCTGTGACGGTGAATTCTTTGCCGGCAAGGAAATCTTTGTGGTTGGCGGAGGCTATGCCGCGGCGGAGGAAAGCGTCTTCTTGACCAAATTTGCCCGGCATGTGACGATCCTTGTCCGTAAGGATGACTTCTCCTGTGCGGCATCTGTGGCAGACCAGGCGAAAAATCACGAAAAGATTACCGTCCTGACCAACACCGTGATGGAGGAAGTGTCCGGGGAGAACGGCTTAACCTATGCTCGATACAAAAACACCGCCACCGGTGAGGTGGCGGAATACAAGAGCAAGGAAACCTTTGGCGTTTTCGTGTTTGCCGGGTATGCTCCTGCTACGGAAATCCTCAAAGGGATTGTGGAGCTGAACGAACAGGGCTATATCGTAACTGATGCATCTCAAAAAACCAGTGCGGACGGCGTGTACGCGGCGGGAGATGTGTGTATCAAGCCTCTGCGTCAGGTGGTGACTGCCACCAGCGACGGTGCGCTTGCTGCTACGGAATTGGAAAAATATGTGGCGGCAATGCAGAGGAAGACCGGCCTACGTGCCGATGCACCTTCTGTAAAGCAGAGCGAAACAACTGTCACAGTCGATACCCATGAATCTGAGGGCTCCGACGAACTGTTCACGAAAGAGATGCGTCAGCAGTTGGACACTGTCTTCACCCGAATGAAACAACCGCTTCTGCTGAAACTATATCTGGACAAGCGTCCGATTTCAGCCGAATTGGAAAGCTTCATATCCGCACTTGTGGCAATTTCTGACAAGCTGGAGCTGGAGGTGT
>CAMGCA010000242.1 GCA_946011705.1 uncultured Clostridia bacterium
CTCCTGACACTTCCTCCAGAGGACAAAGCGAAGATGGTTGTCCGTCTCACTGTCATCCGGGACCTGAATGATGTACCATGCTCCGGGATGCTTGGCACCGTCGCTGACGGCAATGTCGATCTCCTCAATCCCGTAGGGGAGTGGGTACCCCTGTTCATTCAGTGCGGTCCCCTCAGGAGCCGTGACCTCTATTCCAACATACAGGCGGTTGTCGTCGCCGATGCAGTCGGTAAGAGTCATGGTCCATCCATCCACAGTTTGGCTCAGGTTCAGGATCTGACTGTTTTTCTGGTAGACATAGGAGGAGGACGCTCCGAAGTAGGTCTGCAGCACCGGCTTGAGTAAAAATACGGCTCCCGTCGTGAGCATCAGCAGCCCCGCGATCACCGCTGCTGCCAGAATTGCCCGAAAAACGCCCCTGGGCCTTGCGCTGTTCCGGTCCACACCCGTCAATGCCTCCTCCACATAGCAGGGGCTGACCTCCCCCAAGGCATCCGATAGCTGTTCCCGTGTCATCTCTGAATACCCTCCTTTGACAAATAGTTCCGCAGGTTTGCCCGTATCCGTGACAGCCGGACGGCGGCGTTATGCTCTGTGATGTGAAATTCCGAGGCCAGCTCAGCCAGTGACTCGGCAAACCAGTACCGCCGCAGGAACAGAATGCGGTTCTTTTGGTCCAGTGTACCGAGAAAGGCGTCCAGTTGTTTGCCAAGCTCTTTTGCGTTCCATTGGTCCTCCACCGTTTCGCGGGCCGGAATGCACTCCGCCAACTCCTCCAATGACATATCATAAAAGCTGTTGCGTTTTTCCGCAGTGTTGGCCTTATATTTTTTGATGGAGAGATTCCGTACGATCCGGCAGAGGTAGGCCCGCAGCGGGTCCGGCCGATTGGGCGGAATCTTGTTCCACATAGCCAGGTAGGCGTCGTTCACGCACTCCTCCGCGTCCTCTTCGCTGTTCAAAATATGGAACGCCAGCTTTTTACAAGCTGGCCCGTACTTTTTCTCCAACTCTGTGACAGCCGTCTCAGAGCGCAGGAAAAACAGGTCAATGATTTTGGTGTCCTCCATTTAATGCCCTCCTTTCTTCCTCATCCTTATACTACGGATCAGAACGCCAATGTCACAGATTCATAAAAAAGAAGCACCTGCAGAACAGGTGCTTTTTTGGCGCAGGCGGAATTCACTTCCGCCGAGCAGTTTAATTTTCCAGGAATCCAAAAAAGAAGCACCTGCTTTGCAGGTGCTTCTTTTTTGGAGGCGACACCCAGACTCGAACTGGGGGTGGAGCTTTTGCAGAGCTCTGCCTTACCACTTGGCTATGTCGCCTTATAGATCACAAGAAATCTTGTGATCGTTTTTGGAGCAGGTGACGAGGCTCGAACTCGCTACCTCCACCTTGGCAAGGTGGCGCTCTACCAGATGAGCTACACCTGCATGCCGTGGTCCATTCTATGCGGACCACACACATGGGATACCAAAAAAATAAGGGAACCTTCCGGCGAATATGTGGAGCATATTCGCCGGAAGGATGGTGCCTCCGGCCGGAATCGAACCAGCGACACGGGGATTTTCAGTCCCCTGCTCTACCAACTGAGCTACAGAGGCAAATGGCGACGCGGAAGGGACTTGAACCCTCGACCTCCGGCGTGACAGGCCGGCGTTCTAACCAACTGAACTACCGCGCCATACGGTAGGGGGTTACGGGAGCTCTCAAAAAGAGAGTGGTGGGAACAACAGGGCTCGAACCTGTGACATCATGCTTGTAAGGCATGCGCTCTCCCAGCTGAGCTATGCTCCCGTCATCAAGTCTGCTTTCGGTCAAGCAGCGAAGGTTATTATACTAGAAGTTTTTGGGCTTTACAACTATTTCTTAAAATTTTTTTTAATAATTTCCCGCGCCGCCCCCAACCGCCCCTTGGGGGCCGGCACGGCGGGGTGTCATTGGGTGCTGGCAGAGGCGAGAAGAGCCTCCAGATCCTCTTTGGAATAATTGTAGACCTTGTCGCAGAAGTGGCAGGTCAGCTCCGCCTTGCCCTGGTCCCGGATCAGCTCCTCCAGCTCCTGGCGGCCCATGCTGATAAGGGCCCGGCTGACCCGGTCCCGGGAGCAGGAGCAGCGGTACTCCACCGGCTCCTCAGACAGGATCTCCAGTTCAAAGTCGGAGAGTACCTGTTCCAGCAGGGCACGGGCGTCGGCGCCGTTCCGCATGGCCTCGGTCACCGGCCCAACCCGCTGGATGCCATTTTCCACAGCGGTGATCACCTTGTCGTCCGCGCCGGGCAGCAGCTGAATCAGGTAGCCCCCGGCGCACAGCACGCTCTGGTCCACATCCACCAGCACGCCCAGGGCGCAGGCGGTAGGGATCTGTTCGCTCTCAGCGAAGTAGGAGGTGACGTCTTCAGCGATCTCGCCGGAGACCAGGGGAACGGTACCCACATAGGGCTCCTTCATGCACAGGTCCTTGATAACCGTCAGGGAACCGTCCCGGCCTACAGCGGCCCCCACATCCAGCTTGGCAGGTCCCTTCAGGGGCAGGTCCACCAGGGGATTGGCCACATAGCCACGGGCGTTGCCCTTGCTGTCAGACACCACGGTAATGGAGCCCAGCGGCCCGCCGCCTTTGATGCGAAGGGTTACAGAGCCGTTCTCTTCTTTCAGCTGGTTGCCCATCATGGAGACCGCCATCAGGCTGCGCCCCAGGGCGGCGGTGGCCACCGGCAGGGTCTTGTGGATCTGCCGGGCCCGTTCCACCATGCTCCGTGCGGAGATGACAGAGGCCTTTACCGGTGCATTTTTGGCCAGTGCGCGAATGATTGTATCAGTCATAATGCTAGGTATCCTTTCGTGCGGCGAAGAAGATGCGGCCTTCCCCGGCTTTGGGGGCGCGCATGCGAAGCTCGCCGTATTGCTTGATCTGCCGGAAGCCGGCCTGCCGCAGCAGGTCCTCCAGCTCCTCCGGCTCGTAGGCAAATTCCTCATGGACCTCCTCACAACGCTGCCACAGGTCGCCCTCGGCCCGCTGGAAGATATCCATGCCATAGGTACACACCCGCCGGCGGGGCGAGTAATCCGCCCGCCAGACACAGTAGGCGTCCTCATTCTCATCCAGGAACATCTGTCCGTCCAGACCCCGCAGTTTGTCCGGGGTATTGATGTCGAAGAGGAACAGACCGCCGGGCATCAAAAAGGTGTGTACACGCTGAAACGCCCGGGCCAGTTTCCCGGACCGGGTGACATAGTTGACGCTGTCCAGACAGCAGACGCAGGCGTCGATGGTGCCGTAGAGGTCCAGCTCCTCCATCGCCTGGTGGAGCAAGATGGGCTCCTGGAAACCAACACCCCGGCAATTTTCTTCAGCATGAGCCAACAAAACATCTGAGAGGTCGGCGCCGATCATCTCATAACCCCGCTGGGCCAGGAGCCTGGTCAGACTCCCGGTGCCGCAGGCCAGATCCAGCACCGTGTGGATGGGCAGCTTGCTGCGGGCGAAGTGCTTTTCCACATAGTCCGCCCACCGACCGTAATCCACGTCCTCTGTAAATTGGTCATAGCACTGGGCTAAATACTCATACGCCATCTTCGCCCTGCAGCTCCTTGATCCGGGGCAGGACCGCCTGGTAGCCGTCCGCTCCGTACTGAAGAGAGCGATTGACCCGGCTGATGGTGGCGCTGGAGGCGCCGGTGCGCTCCAGAATGTCATTGTAGATCATGCCGTCGGACAGAAGCATGGCCACCTCAAACCGCTGTTCCATGGCCCGCAGTTCCGCCACGGTACACAGGTCGGAGAAGAACTTCTTGCACTCGTCCAGGTCCTTCAGGGTGAGAAGCGCCTGATAGAGCAGATCTCCGTGGTCCCGCTTTTCA
>CAMGCA010000243.1 GCA_946011705.1 uncultured Clostridia bacterium
GACCTCGCCTCCCGTCGTGCATTCTCCTCACCCCATACTCTTGAAACCAAGTACGGCCGCCGGGTTATGATCGGCTGGATTCATAACTGGTAAACCTGCGGCAGTCACCTGCCGGAACAGAGCTTCATGGGTCAGATGACCCTGCCCAGAGAGCTGCACATTCGCAACGGCAGACTGTGCCAGACGCCTGTCCGGGAGATTGAAAACTACCGCATCAACAAGGTTGCCTATCAGAATGTGATGATGACCGGTGAAACCTCCCTGCAGGGCATCAACGGCAGATTTATTGACATGACGGTAACCGTCCGTCCGGGCAACGAAGCCTCCATGTACCGCTGGTTCAAGATCAATGTGGCCCGGGACGGGGAGCATTGCACCTCCATCCGCTTCAAACCCGCCACCAATATTGTCCGTATTGACCGCACCCAGAGCGGCCTGCCCTGCGATATCGTCAACGTCCGGGAGTTCCCGGTGTTTGCGGGAAATGGAGAGCTGAAGCTGCGGCTGATTATGGATCGGTACAGCCTTGAAGTCTTTGTCAATGACGGCGAGCAGGCGGCTTCAACCGTCATCTACACCCCGCTGGATGCAAAATCCATCAGCTTCTCCTGTGACGGAACCGTGCTGATGGATGTGGAAAAATACGATCTGGAGGTTGAGTAAGCCATGGAAAAACAGTTTGATGTAGTAGCTCTGGGTGAGCTTTTGATTGACTTTACAAAAAACGGCGTCAGCAATCAGGGCAATGGTCTGTTTGAAGCCTGTCCCGGCGGCGCACCCTGCAATGTGCTGGCTATGCTGCGAAAGCTGAACAAATCCTGCGCCTTTGTAGGAAAGGTCGGCGACGATATGTTCGGCAGCCTGCTACAGCATACCATTCTGGAAGCGGGTATCAATGCGGAGCATCTGATTATGGACCCCAAAATTCCCACCATTCTTGACTTTTTCAAAACCTTCATTAACTTCTTCAGTGTTTGCTCCTTCTACCTAAATCAAGGCGCGTACATTATGCTTACCGCCGATTTTCTGCCTCTGGACACCATCGCAAATGCCCGGATTTTCCACTTCGGCACCCTGTCCATGACCCACGAAGGTGTCCGCAAGGCCACCGAGAAGGCCGTTGCCGCCGCAAAGGAAGGCGGCGCTCTGATTTCCTTTGACCCCAATCTCCGTCCTCCCCTGTGGGAGAACCTGGAGGACGCAAAGGAAGCCATCACCTGGGGCCTTGCTCAGTGCGATATTCTGAAAATCGCGGACAATGAGCTGGAATTTATGACTGGGGAAACCGACTTCTGCAAGGGCGCGGCCATCCTGCACCAGCGGTATCCCAATATCAAGGTTCTCAACGTCACCGCCGGTGCCGATGGAAGCTACTCCTTCTACGGCGAGGAGGAGCCGGTGTTCGTGCCCTCCTTTAAGCTGGGCGGCACCATTGAGACCACCGGCGCGGGGGATACCTTCTGCGCCAGCGTACTGAATTTTGTGCTGGAAAACGGCATTGCCTGCCTGACTCCTGAAGAGCGGGAGGCTATGCTCCGCTTTGCCAATGCGGCAGCCTATATCGTCACCACCCGGAAGGGCGCTATCCGCGCTATGCCGGAGCGCAGCGAAGTGGAAGCCCTGCTGGCGGAAAACTAAGAAGATCGGCTCTATGTCAATCGTTGGGGCAGAGACAAACAGCAAATAGTCGTAAGTCGTGTCGGGGAGAGATCTCCGGCACGATTTTCCTGTACGGCAGAAAAGATCATCCGGCCCTTTTCCAAAGAGAACGGAAGGCGGTTGCCATGGAGAAATCCGTTTTTGCTACGCGTCTGGATAATTGCTATAATGAACTGAAGTGGCTCTATTGTGAGCTTTACCATAATGATAGGGGAGCATTTGATTACTTTGTTCAGATGCTGGAGGCACAGTGGAATGCCCGAAAGGATGCCCTGCAGGCCATCGATGCCGTGCCCGGAAAGACAGCGTCCGGGTGGTGGAAACCCTGATTACCGCCAGCCCGGAGTTCTTCCAAGGCAAGAAGCCCCGGGAGGTAAAGGCTTTCTTTGAATATGCTCTGGAATTTATCCAGAGTAAGCAGTCTCCGGAAACCATCATCTCCGCCGTGGTGCATGTGGACGAGAAAACGCCCCGTATGCACCTTTCCAAGAAGCGGATTCAGAACGATGAATATGAGCTCTATGACGGCCTGCATGAGCCGATTATCACCGAAGAACAGTGGGAGCGGGTGAAAGCGGCGCAAAAGCAGCGCAATCATAATCCGGTGAATGCAGATCATACCAACCACCCAGCATATCCTCGAAAGCTATCCCTTATTGGAGATAGAAGAAAAGAACCGCCTGTGGAAATTGGTTTTGAAGAGGGTTACTGTGTACCGTTCACCGGATGATAAACTGGAAGTCAACATCTATCCGAATCTTCCGAAATAAGATGCCGTCAATGCGCAAGCAGTACCATACTTTTCGGAAAAATCAGCGTTAATCTATCGACTTTTCGCCCCCTCCCATGGTATAATACCTGTAATTATCCATGGAAGGGGGCGCTCTGTGTGCCTGAACAGGTGAAAAAGACGCCATGTTGTACGGCTCTGTTGGCCCATGTGGACGCGGGAAAGACGACGCTGAGCGAGGCCCTTTTGTATGCGGCGGGAGCCCGCCGGGTGCTGGGGCGGGTAGACCATCAGGATGCGTTCCTTGACACCCATACGCTGGAACGGGCCCGGGGCATCACCATTTTCTCCAAGCAGGCCCTGCTGGAAACCGCCCATCGCAGGATTACGTTGGTGGACACACCGGGTCATGTGGACTTTGCCCCGGAGGCGGAGAGAACCATGCAGGTTTTGGACTGCGCGGTTCTGGTCATCAGCGGCACCGATGGAGTGCAGGCCCACACGCTGACCCTTTGGCGGCTGCTGGAACGCTACCAGGTGCCAACCTTCCTGTTCATCAACAAAATGGACCTGCCCACGGTGGAAAAAGGGAAGCTTTTGGAAGCCCTTCACCGGGAGCTTTCCCCGGGATGTGTGGATTTTGGGGAGGATTTTGAGAAAATCGCGGAAAACGCCGCCCTGTGTGACGAGGCATTGCTGGAAACCTATCTGGAGACCGGCACGGTCACGAAGGGAAATCTCCGGGGCCTGATTGAAAAGCGGAAGCTGTTTCCCTGCTGCTTTGGTTCTGCTCTGAAACTGGACGGCGTGGACAAGCTGCTGGAAATTCTGGACACCTACGCCCCGGAAAAGACGTATGCAGAGGAATTCGGGGCGAGAATCTATAAAATTTCCAGGGATCCGCAGGGAAACCGCCTGACCTGGATGAAAATCACCGGCGGAACCCTCAAGGTTCGTTCGCCCCTTACTTACAAAAACGCAAAGGGGGAACCGATAGAGGAGAAGACCTTGCAGCTGAGAGCCTATTCCGGCGACAAATTCACGGCTCCGGAAATCGCGGAAGCGGGAGAACTGGTGGCGGTGACGGGCCTGACCCAGACCTATGCGGGCCAGTCGCTGGGAGCGGAACCGGAGGGGAAGAAAAGCACGCTGGAGCCGGTGATGACCTACCGGGTGGGCCTTCCCGTAGGAGCGGATCCGGCGGTGGTGCTGCCCAAGCTGCGGCTGCTGGAAGAGGAAGAACCCCAGCTCAGGCTCCTGTGGGAGAACGGCCAGATCCATGTGCAGATCATGGGCAGGGTGCAGCTGGAAATCTTTCAGGCTCTGGTGAAGCAGCGCTTTGGCCTGGACGTAACGCTGGACGACCGGCGGATTTTCTACAAGGAAACCATTGAAAATACCGTGGAGGGCGTGGGGCATTTTGAACC
>CAMGCA010000244.1 GCA_946011705.1 uncultured Clostridia bacterium
TTCGTGCTGCATAAGGTCTTTTTTTCTTCTTATTTTGTCCTTGCAAATCACTCAGTAACCCCTGCTTTCCTCCCCTTCGGGACATAAGCAGACCCAGAAAAGATAGTCATATATCCCTGGGCAAACTCCAATTCTCCCCCATTATATTATCGTTTTAGCCCCAAAAAACGGGCGGGAAATCCCCGTATTTTTCTCTTCGAGATTCAGACGGGAAAAGGATAGGGTCAAGAAAAGGCCCTGCAACTTTCTTGAATAATCCCAAACATTTCTCCACATTTTCCTATCAATTTCTTTTATTTCTCTGGTCATATCTTGTTTTCTCCCCGCTTTTTAGAGAGAAAAGGAAGAGGATATGGAAGAAAAAAGAGCCTTATAGGGCCTCGCAAAGCCTCATATCAGCCTCGCTTGATTCATCCTATGATACGAGAAAGAATGAGGCAGTGGCGAGAAACCAAGAAGGAAACTGGCAGGACAATGATAGGAAAGTTTTGAGAGAAAGAGAAGAAAAAAGAGGGAAAAATCCCTACCCGTAAAGTTGTAGAAAACTATAATTATAATGGGAAAGTCTATTCTTCATAAAACCTGAAAAAGAGAACAAATAAGGAAAAAATGGAGAGATGGAGAGAGAATGCGTGGATTTGCCCTTTTGGCCCGTTCCGTGGCTGCCTGTTCCTGTGCCCAGTAGGCCTTGGTACGGAAAATCGCCTGGGGCATACTATAGGGCAGCTCCTCCAGCATGGCGGCCTTGACGTTTTCCAGCACCGTCATTTTCTTGAACAGGCGAATATTCTGGAAGGTACGGGCGATGCCCGCGTGGACGATCTGATGAGTCTTCTTCCCGTTCATCCGCTGACCGTTCAGATAGAAGGAGCCTTCCGTGGGCTTATACACGCCGGTGATCAAGTTGAACACCGTGGTCTTGCCCGCGCCGTTGGGGCCGATCAGGCCCACCAGCTCCGACTGACCAATCTCAATATTGAAGTCGCTGACCGCTTTCAATCCGCCGAACTGGATGCCCAGATTCTGGCACCGCAGCACGGGGGTGGTTCTTGTTTGTCCGGCTGATCCTGCCGAAGGCGAGGCGGCATCTCCGCACCGTGGCTCAGCATATCGCCTTCTCACAATCGCGAAAGCCCACCCCGGAAAACCGGGACGGGCAATTATGATGCCATTATCGGACAAAATCCGTGCTAAGGGTGCAGCTCCACTCCTCGCCGGGGGCCAGAATTGCCGCTGCGGGCTTCCGGTTCCAGTCGGAGGTGCCGTTTTCCGCCGAGGGCAGGCTGTGCCATGGCTCGATGCACACGAATTTGGGCATTCCGGGCTTGCTCCAGATCAGGGTGTAGGGGAACTGGGAGATGTCGCAGACCACCGCCCGGCCCGTGTCCTTCTCGTACAGGCCCAGGGTCTGGGACCGCAGGTTCACCATGCAGTGGCTGTCATTGGCGAAGAGCTTGTCGTCAATGGGGATGGACTGGATGTTGGAGCCGAGGTAGTAGAGGTTGCCGTGCATCAGGCCGTGAGGCAGATTGTTGACGCACAGGGGAGACTCCGGCTCGGAGAACCGCAGCTCATAATCCTCGGCGGTGTGCCGGTCGTCAAAGGGAATGGCGAAAGCGGGATGGTAGCCGATGCCGAAGGGCAGGGCAGCTTCGTCAAGATTTTCCACGCTCAGGGTGTGGTGCAGGGTGCTGCCCTCCAGGGTGAAGATGGAAACCAGCCGGAACTCGTAGGGGAAACGCTTCCGGGTTTCCTCATCGGCGCACAGCTCCAGCACCAGGGTGTCCCGGCTCTGGTCCACAAAGCTGTGCTCCATGAGACGGGCAAAGCCGTGCTGGCTGGATTGGTAGGTCTGGCCCTTGGCCTTGATTTCGCCGTTAACCACCTTGCCGCAGTGGGGGAACAGGATGGGGGCGTGATAGCCCCAAACTTCTTTGTCCGCCTGCCACATATGCTCCACGCCGTCGCATTTGCGCCTCACGCTTTTGACCTGCGCGCCTGAAGTGGTGACCGTGACCTTCAGGTATTCGTTTTCCAGAATGTAGTCCATAAATGTCCTCCTCTATCTGTTAAATGATGTCATTCCGAGGCAGTGCGCTTTACTGCCGTAGGAATCCCCATTGATGAAAGGAACCATACCGAAAGCCGGAGGGGATGGCCGCGCCAGTGTGCACGCTGAAGTCATGACCTCCGGCTAAGCCGGAGGCTTGATTAAGCCCTAGAAGGGCATTTTACTGGCGGGCATCTAAAGACGCACTGAATATTCTTTCGATTGCATTGATTGCTCCGCCGCCCGTAAACGGGCACTGTCCCTTCTATTGCTTCGTTGTACTAATTTGTAAGTGCCTTTGCTAGTAGCTCGCTTCGCTCGATGCTTGAAGCTAAAGCTTTTTTGCGGGATACCTCCACCGGCATAGCCGGTGGTTTCCCTAATCAATAAGAATTATCAGGGATGTTTTCTACGCAAAAGCTCTGCCAAGAGGCAGTTGACAAAAGGGCAAAAACGGGGTATAGTATAGGCAGAAAGGGTGCTGCCAGTAGGGCGGCTCCCCAAAATAGCTAGGAGAAGTAGCTGCGGGCTGGGGAGCTTAGGCAGCTACTTCTTTTTATTGTTCGCCTGAAGAACCAGGTTAATGACAGCGACAACGAGTATACAGAATTGGAAGATTTCTTCCCATGTAATATTCATGGCTGTCACCCCCTCTCTTTACGATTGGGGGCAAAAGAAGTATATCACCCCCGAAAAAGATCGAGGGGAACCGCCTACCGGGGTACTGGCAGCATCACGGACAGCATAGCACAGAATTTGACAGATTGCAAGCAAAAAGAGCGGGACGAATCCCACAGCAATGCGGTGATTCGCCCCACTTGTGGATGAAATTATGTGCTTATCGGTTTGTTGCTCAACCGCTTGATAGACTGGAATTTGGCGGGTCGAAATAAAGATGTCATTGCGAAGAAGTAGCGCACACTGGCGTGGCAATCCCCAAAGGTTTTAGACCGGTTTTCGGTACGTTTCCCCACCAACCGGGGGATTGCCACACCAGTCTGAGGACTGGTTCGCAATGACATGGTTTTAGGAAACGTGCTCGTCAAATTCCGATTTGTTGCTTTCCTTCTGCAATCGAATACTTACGCAAACAAAGCAAAATACGCCAGCACAATAATGCCCAGCACAATGCGGTACACGCCGAAGGCGGAGAAGGAATGATTCCGCACATACTGCATGAGACCCCGGATCACCAGCAGGCTCACCACAAAGGATACCACGCAGCCCACAATCAGCACGCCGATTTCCGTGCCCGTGGCGCTGACCCCGGACAGGAGGAATTTAAGCCCCTTAATGGCGGAAGCGCCCAGCATGGTGGGAATGGCCATGAAGAAGCTGAACTCCGCGCCGGCGGACCGGCCCACGCCAATTAAGATAGCACCCAGAATGGTGGAGCCGGACCGGGAGGTGCCGGGAATCAGGCTCAGGCACTGAAAGCATCCGATGATCAATGCCGTCTTGTAAGTAATATCATACACGTTGCTGACGGCGGCGGTGTTCAGAAACTTTCCCTGTCTGCGCCGCTCCACCAGAATGAAGGCGATACCGTAGACGATGAGGGCAATGGACACCACGATGCCGTTATGCAGGTGCGCGTCCATCCAGTCGTCGAAGAGTACGCCCACGATGCCCGAGGGAATGATGGCGGCAACCACCTTAAACCACAAACCCCAGCTCTGCTTCTTTTCCTCCCCGGCCTTGCTGGGGGCGAAGGGAATCAGCTTGTGGAAGAACCGCTCGATGACGCCCAGGATAGCG
>CAMGCA010000245.1 GCA_946011705.1 uncultured Clostridia bacterium
TCATGGGGATGCTGTTGCTGTTTCGAAGGTCTGTGATCTCCGGATCATCCTGCCCACTAATGGGCATAACGGAAGCGTTGGAGACGTCGGCTACTTTTCCATCCTTGCAGGTAACATTCAGCGCCCGGATTTCCTCCAGCGCATCATCCCTGGCATAGGTGAAAGACACAACTGTCTCGCCGTCTCCCAGCGCCCGGAAGCTGGCAACAAAGGTGCCGTCATTGTCCTCCAGCGTGACCAGCTCCAACATGGTGGTGTCGTCGATGGTAAAGTTCCAAATGAATCCTTCCTTTTCGGCGGGAAGGCGGACGGTCAGAATGCCTGCTTCCTGATCAATTTCATACCAGGTGTCGGATGTTTGTTCTTCCAAGGAGCTTCCGTCAGCTTTTCCTTCACTGGTGTTCTGTCGGCCGCACCCGGCCAGCAGCCCTGTCACGCAGGCGAGAGACAGGATCAGGGCAAGTATCTTTTTTGCGTTGTATTTTTCTTTCTGAATCATATCATGTTACCTCGATTCTATATGTCGATCCATCAGGGAATCCAATAGCGGATGATCTGCACCACCTGCTCCTGCCGGACAGTGATGACCGTGTTGTAGCAGTTGAAGGGCGTTTCGCTGGCCTGAATAGCCGCAGGGACGTCCTCGTACTCATAAACCAGGCCATCAGGTTCCTGTTCCAGGTCGGCGTGGTCCTCAAAGGTGCAGTCAGTGGATACGGGCAGGGTGATCGTTCCCAGATCATAGTAGATCGGATGGTCATCCATTGCGTAGGTGCGGTACAGACCGTCATCCTCAATCAGCTCTACGCCGCCGCTTTCGATGCCGCCGTTGATGATGACGGTGCCGTTATCCCGCCGGATGCTCTCAACGGTCACCGGCTTCCGACAGACCTGGATCTGGTCGCCTTCTTTCAAACCCTGAATATCTTCCAGTTCATAGCGGTCATAGTCATAGATCTCCGCGGTCAGGGAATACCCATCCCCGGTTTTGACAAGGTCCGCTGCCGTGAAGTCCACAGAGTATCCGCCGTCGGCAAAGGCGTCCTCCACACTTTCCATCGGATACAGCGGCATGACGTACCCCAGCTTCTCCACAATGGTTTGGGCGGTGTCCAGCAGCACCTGGGCATCGCTGCCGCCGGCAACACACCACTGCACCTCGGCCTCCGGAGCATACCAGCCCACCCAGGCCGCATCCTCGGACTTGCGCAGCTGGACGGAAACATCTTCGCCGCTCCAGTCCAGGCTCTCCGTCCAGTCAGCATAAATACCGGAGATGTCCTGGGGCTGCTCTGCCTTTAAGGCACGGCAGTAGTACGTCTGCCCGCCTTGTTCAAAATTGACTTCGGCCATTTGCTTGTCGCTTGCCCCTGTGTCGATCAGGTAGTAGGAGGTGCCGGAGGCACTGTCCGGCAGGGGGATGGAGTATCCCAGCTGCTGAAACTCAGCTGCGCTGGATTCGTGCATGGGGTTTGCGATCATGGCCGGTTGGTCGGTGCCTCGGTGGGACAGGGTGATGGCAGTTACAGCTACTGCAAGACAGGCGGCAATCGCCCCGGCTCTGTACAGCCAGGACCGTCTCTTTTTCATAGGCTGCTGAGCTTCCTCCAGCAGGTCATCGTCCACGGCGTTCATCCATTTTTGAAAACGAGTTTGATTCATAGTCTGATCCTTTCCTGTTCCAGTTCCGTGCGCAGCCGTTCCCGTGTGCGGAACAAGGATGTCTTAACCTTTGCTTCGCTGACACAGCATTCTTCCGCGATCTCCCGGATGCTCTCTCCATACCAGTAGCGGCGCAAAAAGAACACGCGGGCCTCAGCGCTCTGACGGCGCAGGAAGCCGTTCAGCACCCGGCGCAGCTCTGATGCATCCAGTTCTGTGTCCGGATCGCCCTGCCCGGTAGCGATCCAAGGTTCCAATTCCTCAAAAGCGTCGGTGAGGGCTGTACTGCGCTGGGCAGCAGTATTGTAGTTATAACGGTCCAATGCCAGATTCCGGGTGATGCGGGCCAGATAGGCCCGCAGAGAGCGGGGGCGTTCCGGCGGGATGGCATTCCAGACACGAAGGTAGGTGTCACTGACACACTCTTCCGTGTCCCTGGGGTCAGTCAGGAGCCGCTGGGCCACACTGCGGCACAGCGCACCATATTTCTTCTGGGTCTGGGTAATGGCTTCCTCACACCGCTGAAAGAACAACTGAATGATCTGCTGGTCTCCCATGGTGGCTGAAAGTTGAGCTTTCTTTGTTTCGATTTGTTCCATAGTGTTTCCCCCGGTACTTGAAGCAGCTTCATCCTATTAGACGGCACCATATCCGTTTTCGTTTCAGAAGTCAAGTGGAATATTTTTGGGCTATTCCAAGTTTAATGTAAGATTATAGATGATCAGAATAAATTTCCTGTAAGGCGGGCACCTTACAGGAAATTTCCGCTTTATCGTTTTTCCGCTTGTTATGTTTCAGTTCTTACAAAGAGATCCTTGAGGATTTGCTCCGGCGCCATGGTCATCGTTTGCCCTTTTCATCGGCATATGCTTCATCCACGTTCATTTTATTCTTCAGGGCTGTATTCCAATATGTCACCCGGCTGACATTGCAGCACGTCACATATCGCAGCCAATGTAGAAAACCGGATGGCGCTGATATGCCCGTTCTTCATCTTGGAAAGGTTCACATTTGCAACGCCGACTTTCTCCGACAACTCATTCAGGCTCATTTTCCGGTCCGCCATTACGCGGTCCAGCCTTAAAACAATATGTCCCATTGTCCGCCCCCTTACAGCGTTTCATCCGATTCTTTTTGGAGCTGAATCCCGTACTTGAATACAGTCACCAAACACATTGTTACGGCGAAAGCAATTAAGACGCCCCACTGAATGCTGATCCCGGTGTCTCTTCCGGCAGACAGGAACGCGGTAGACAGCGTTTCACCAATGGTGGCAAACAGCGCAACGGGAAGAAGAGAAAAACCGAATGCTCTCATCTTTGTCACAAGTTCTTCGCAGAACGGAGATTCACACTTTGCAAGCACCGCAAACAGTCTTTTCAGCATAAACAGAGCTGCGGCAGCAGAAGCAGCAAACAAAGTCGCGAAGATAAGGACTGACACCAAATTCGCCGAACGGTACTCAGCAGGTGATGACGTGGCTTCGATCACTTTTGTGTTTTCTTCGGAATGAATTTTGGCGGAAGAAAATGACTGGTTGAAAAATGAGAGTTCCATATTGAAATCCTGATCTTCAGGAGGAATAATCTTATTATTTCCACCGCTCAGCATTGCCTCGGGGCTTACGTCCCCCGCATAAGAAAAACCATCTGCAAGAATGTCCCACAGGGAATCGAAATTCTTTTCGTTGATCCTGAATTCGGCATGATTGGTAACGCGAACTGTTAGCGCATCCTTTGGAAGCGTAGACACAAAAATTGTAGCTACACAGCTCGCTGCAGCCGCTAAGATTGCTATGACCATTAAGACTGTCATTGCAATCTTGCCCACTTTACCGAACTTGTGGAAGTTTGAAAGAGTTTTAGAATTCATAAGAACGCCTCCTACGCAAAACATAAATTATTTAACGTTTATCGTTATGTTTGCAGTATATACCGATACATATGCTTTGTCAAGAGATTTTTAATGTTTATCGTTAATTATTTTATGCTATCTTGAGACAAAAGCGGGTCATATTAGCTATCGATATACTTTATTCCGCATAGCCACAAGCTGCCTGTCCTCGTTCTGATCTTTGCTTGATACACAGATATAGCCGTAAGCAGGTCCTGCGATATTACCTCACCTCCCGGCGCTTCTGCCA
>CAMGCA010000246.1 GCA_946011705.1 uncultured Clostridia bacterium
GGATCAGCCCGACCACGCGCTGTACCAGAAGTACTTCCCCAATGGCGGCGGCTCCATCTTCACCTTTGAGATCAAGGGCGGTCAGGAAGCGGCATGGAAGTTTATCGACAATCTGGAAATCTTCTCCCTGCTTGCCAATGTAGCCGACGTGAAGTCTCTGGTCATTCACCCCGCCACCACCACCCACAGCCAGCTGAATGAGGCGGAGCTGGCCGATCAGGGCATCACCCCCAGCACCATCCGTCTGTCCATCGGCACCGAGCACATCGACGATATTATCGCAGACCTGGAAAAGGGCTTCGCGGCTGTCAAGTAAATACCAAAGCGGGACGTCAGTGGCGTCCCGCTTTTCCGGTCTGTCAAGAGCCCCTGCTTTCAGGCAACGAAAGCAGGGGTTCTTTGACAGACAGACGTGAGAGCCGATCCTGTAAGACCGGCGCTGACGCGTTTTATGCATAAATAATAATCACGCCTGTGAGCATTCCCACCACCGTCGCTGCGGCGGGCAGCTTGGAACGCCACATGAGGATGGCTTCCGGCATCAACTCGCCAAACACGACATACAGCATGGCGCCGGAGGCAAAGCTCAGAGACAGCGCCAGTGCCGTGGGGCCCATGGCGCCCACCATGAAACCCAGAACCGCACCCAGCACCGTGGGGAAGCCGGTCAGCGCCGTCACCAGCACGGAACGGGGCTTGGGCATTCCGCCGGAAATCAGAGGCACCGCCACCGCCATGCCCTCAGGGATATTGTGCAGGCCGATGATCACCGCCATGGTCAGGCCGCCCCGGTTCAGCAGGGACTCCGCCGCCGTCCGGGCGAAGGACGCACCGATGACCATGCCCTCGGGCACATTGTGCAGAGCAATGGCCGCCGCCATCACCAGTCCCGCCAAAAACAGGCCGCTGCGGGGCTGGCGGCCCTCCCGGTGCTCCTTCAGGTGGTTGGCGTGGGTCAGCTCCTCCAGAGAATCCGCCGTTTTGGGGTGGTTCTCATCAATGTGGTCAATCTCGTGGTTGGTTCTGTGGTCAATCCAAGCGTTCAGCAATGCGATAACGATATAGCCGACAAGAACCCCCGTAACCACCAGCCCCACGTCATTGCTCAGATCGTCCGGGTGCAGGGCCTCGGTCAGCAGGTCAAAGCACACCACACTGGTCATGACCCCCGCCGCAAAGGACAGCAGCAGACTGACGGTTTTGCTGGAATCTTTCCGGAACAGGCAGGACAGCAGGCCCCCCATTCCCGTGCCGCCCATACCGGCCAGGGCGGTGATGCCAATCACACTCCAGATCATTTCTCTATGGCCTCCTTGTGTTAGCCTGTGTTAACTATTATCCGTGTCATATGGTATCACAGGGCCAATCGGCTGTCAATTCGCTTTTTGCCATAATTTCCCCGGAATTCGACTGGTTCTGCCGCCAAAATCACAACAGCAAAAAAGCACCCCACCCGCTTGCGGCGGGTGAGGTGCGGACTGCGCGTCATTCGATGAAAATGGATGTGCTGGCGGGCAGCTCTCTGCGGGCGGCCTTGGGTACGGACAGTCTCAGAATGCCATCCTCATATTTCGCGCCGATCTCCTCGGGACGTACATTCTCGCCCACATAGAAGCTCCGGCTGCAAACACCGGCGTAACGCTCCCGGCGGATATACTTGCCGTTTTCATCGCTTTGGTCCTTATCCAGGCCCTTGGAAGCGCCGATGGTCAGATAGCCGTCCTTCAAATCCACGGTGATCTCGTCCTTCTTGAAGCCGGGCAGATCCACGTCCAGTTCATAGGCATTGTCCTTCTCCCGGACATCGGTCTTCATCAGATTCTGCGCATGCTTACCGTACAGCGGGTCACTGCCGCGCCCGGTGGGCATCATGCCAAAGGGATCAGCAAAGAAATCATCGAACAGGTTTTCACCAAAAATTGCAGGCAACATAAGTCATTCCTCCATTCAATCTGTCGTAGGCGTCTGACGGAATGTCGGGCGTAGGCGAGCTTTCTGTTACCACTTTGCTCCTCTTTCAAGGAACACCTGCATTATAGCACCATTTTTAGCAGAGTCAAGGGGTGAGTGCTAAAGTTCACAAAGCATCTTATGTTTGTTCACAGATTCTGCGAAAACTACACGCCAAACAGGAACTGCCCCGCCGCGATGACCACAGGCAGGCTGATGGCGAAGGTAATGGTGGAAAACAGCACGGATCGGGCGCACAGCTCCGGGTGGGTGTCGGTCTGGATGGAGTAAATGGTGGTCAGGGTGGCACAGGGGCAGGCCAGATACACCAGCACACACAGCTTGTCCGCTCCCGCCATGGGCACCGCCATCAGCGCCAGCATGGCCAGCGCCGGAATCAGAAAATTCCGCAGCGCCGTCACCAGATACACCGCCTTCTCCCGGAAAATGGACTTGAGATCATTTTCCGACAGCATCACGCCGATGATAATGAGCGACAGCGGCGTAATCATGCTGCCCACGCTGCTGACCACGGTCTGTACCGGCCCGGGCCAGTGGATTCCCAGCGCCAGCATGGCAAGCAGTCCAAAGGTTGCGACAGTTGGCACAGTGAGAATGGCCTTAAGATTGATCTTTCCCCCGGTGAACAGGGGCAGCTGCACCGTAAAGAACAGCACGTTGAAGGCAATCAGCGCCGCGCAGTTATAGAGCACGGCGATCTCACCAAATAGGGCCTGACACAGGGGCAGACCCAGAAAGGTGCAGTTGGGGAAGGTAATCAGACTGCACATGGCTGCGCGGAATCTGTCCCCCGCGTGAAAGACGCGAAACAGCAGCAGGCTGCCCGCCATGGTGAGGCCGAACACAAGGAACATCACGCCCAGAGCAATGCCCAGACTGCGGAAGCCCTCCGCCCCCAGTTCCATGCTGGCAGCGGACAGAATCGTAAAGGGCAGAATCAGGCCGGAGCAGAGCTTTGTCAGGTATTTCCGCTGCTCCGGGTCGATGATGCCCAGCTTTCCGGCACCCACACCCACCGCCACATAGCAGAAAATCACAAGAATCTGCTGTAAAACCAATTGCATTGACATAGCGTTTCTCCTCGTTACCGGTTTTCCGGGAAGGGTACAACCAGCAGCTCCTTGGGATAGCGGTTCAGCACTTCGCAGCCATCCTCCGTGATCAGCACCAGATCCTCAATCCGCACGCCGATCCCTTCCTCGGGAATGTAGATACCCGGCTCCACAGAGAAGCACTGGCCCGGCCGGATGAGGGTCTCGTTGACGGCGGACACATCCCCGGTTTCGTGAACCTCCAGGCCGATGGAATGGCCGGTGCGGTGGGTAAAATACGGACCGAAGCCCTTCTCTTCGATGAAGCTTCTGACGGCATTGTCCACGTCGCACATCCGGTTGCCGGGCTTTGCCGCCGCAATACCCCGAAGGTTGGCTTCCAGCACCACCTCATAAATCTGCCGCTGGCGGTCAGAAACCGTTCCGAGAAACACCGTCCGGGTCATGTCGGAGCAGTAGTCATCTTTCAGACCACCGATGTCCAGCACCACACAGTCGCCGTATTTACCCCGGGAGCCGTCCGGCTCGTGGTGCGGGTCTGCCGCGTTGCCCGCAAAAGCGGTGATGGGGTCAAAGGAAAAGCCCTGACAACCAACGCCTGCGTAAAGCTTTGAAAGAATGTCCTTCAGTTCCAGTTCCGTGTGATCTTCACTTAAGACATCCACCAGCTTTTCCATGACCTGGTCATTGAGCCGGGAGGCCGCACGCATTTTTTCCTGCTCATCGGGGGTCTTGACCAACCGCACGCCGTCTACGATGGCAGAGCGGGTCACATAGCC
>CAMGCA010000247.1 GCA_946011705.1 uncultured Clostridia bacterium
CCATCTATCTAGCCCCGCGGTTGCCCACGGGATCAAGCCGCCTCCTCGGGACGGCCGGGCAGGCCTTATGTCCCTCCACGGCGTTGCTCCGGGATAGAGTTTACAGCGTAAAACCCATGTTACCATGGGCCGGGTGGGCTCTTACCCCACCTTTTCACCATCACCGGTACGGGACCGGCAGAATATCTCTGTTGCACTTGTCCTGAGGTTACCCTCGGCGGGCGTTACCCGTTATCCCTGCCCTGTGGAGCCCGGACTTTCCTCATCCGGGGCCTTTCGGCCTCCGTCCGCGGCTGTCCGACCTGGTCGCGGTGCTATTGTAGCGCAGAAAGGCTGAATTGTCAAACATCTTGCAAATTCTTTTCTGAGAAGGTATACTATAGCCATCTGGACTGCCGAAAACAATGTCATTGCGAGCCAGTGCGCACACTGGCGTGGCAATCCGTTCTCTCAATATTGCGTTTTATCAATCATTTGGTTATTAACGGGACTTTTGGGGGAAGCGGATTCCCACGGTCGCTTCGCTCCCTCGGAAAGACATACAATTTTCGACACACTGTATCTATTATGGAATGAGGAATGGATTATGCACAGCAAATTTGAGGAATACTTTTCTTCCCTGAAAGATAAAAAAATCGCGGTGCTGGGCCTGGGCGTCAGCAACCGCCCCCTGGTGCGGCTGCTACTGGAATATGGCTGCGACGTAACCGGCTGCGTTAAGACCACCCCGGAAAACCTCGACGCGCAGGTTCTGGAGCTGGTAAAACTGGGCTGCATGCTGCGTGTCGGGGAGGGGAATCTGGACGGCGTGGAGGCGGACGTCCTGTTCCGCACCCCCGGGATGCACCCATGTAACCCTGCCATTGAGGCCCTGCGCAGTCGTGGGGCGGAGGTCACCAGCGAAATGGAGGTGTTCTTCGAGGTCTGCCCCTGCACGATTCTGGCAGTCACCGGGTCTGACGGCAAAACCACCACTACTACCCTGATCTCCGAAATGCTGAAAGCGGCGGGGAAAACCGTCTGGCTGGGGGGCAACATCGGCACGCCTCTGCTGCCGCTGGTTCGGCAGATGAAAGAAACGGACTATGCCGTGGTTGAGCTAAGCTCCTTCCAGCTCATGGACATGAAGCGCAGCCCCGCCCGGCCGGTGATTACCAACCACGCCCCCAACCATCTGGACATCCACAAGGACATGGCGGAATATGGGGCGGCGAAAACCAACATTTTCCGCCATCAGGACGAACAGGGCCTTCTGATTCTGAACGCCGACAACGCCATCACCGCTTCCTTCCGGGGTAACGGCACCACCCGGTTTTTCTCCCGGCAGAAAGATGCGGATGTGTGCGTGAAGGATGGTGTCATCTGCCGCCATGGGGAGAAGGTGCTTCCGGTGGTGGATATCCTCATTCCCGGTGTCCATAATGTAGAGAATTACATGGCCGCCATTGCCATGGTGGAGGGACTGGTGGACGACGACACCATCCGCCATGTGGCCAAGACCTTCGGCGGTGTGGAGCACCGGATTGAGCTGGTGCGCGTCAAGGACGGCATAAAATTCTACAACGACTCCATCGCCTCCAGCCCCAGCCGCACCATTGCCGGCCTTCGCAGCTTCCCGGAAAAGGTCATCCTGATCGCGGGCGGCTACGACAAGCACATTCCCTACGACGTGCTTGGCCCGGAAATCTGCGCCCACGTCAAAAAGCTGTTCCTGGGCGGTGCCACAGGCGAAAAAATCCGTCAGGCAGTGATTTCCTGCCCGGAGTATGACCCGGAAAGCTTGGAAATTGTGGAGTGCGGAGCCTTTGAGCCTGCCGTCCGTGCCGCCGCCGCTGCCGCGAAGGAAGGGGACGTGGTGCTCATGAGCCCCGCCAGCGCCGCCTTCGACCAGTTCAAAAACTTTATGGTTCGGGGTGAATTCTATAAGAAACTGGTAAAGGAGCTGTGACCATGGACATTACCAAAGTCACCCGCCCGGCCCGAAAGCTGCTGAAGCTGAAGGCCTGCGGCGCGGTCATCGTGGCCGCCGGCAGCGCCTCCCGGATGAGGGGCATTGACAAGGTCATGGCAAGCTTAGGCGGGGAGCCTATGATTGTTCGCACCGTCCGGGCCTTCCAGAACTGCGATGCCATCGCCTCCATCGTCATCGTTACCCGGGAAGATCTGATCCGGCCCATTTCCGGCCTTTGCGGGGATATGGGCAAGGTCGTGGCCGTGGTTGCCGGGGGCAGCAGCCGTCAGGAATCTGTCCATCTGGGCCTGAACGCCCTGCCCAAGGGAACGAAATTGGCGGCGGTTCACGATGGAGCCAGACCGCTGATTTCCTGGCAGGTCATTGACCGGGTGGTGCGGGCAGCGAACACCTACGGCGCGGCGGCTCCCGCCATTCCCGTGAAGGACACCATCAAGGTAGTGGCGGGTGGCCTGGTGAAGGAGACTCCCGACCGCTCCACGCTGATGGCGGTGCAGACCCCTCAGGTATTTGACTTCGACCTTCTGCGGGGGGCGCTGAGAGAGGCGGAGGAAGACGGGGCGGCAGTGACGGATGACTGCTCTGCCGTGGAACGCACGGGCATGAAGATCAAAGTTGTGGAGGGTGACGAGCGGAATCTCAAGGTCACCACTCCCATGGATTTGAAGATCGCGGAGCTGCTGCTGGAGGAAGAACCATGAGAATCGGACACGGATATGACGTACACAAACTGGTGGAGGGCCGGGATTTGATCCTGGGCGGTGTGAAAATCGACTACGAAAAGGGCCTGCTGGGCCACTCCGACGCGGACGTGCTGCTTCACGCGGTGTCCGACGCCTTGCTGGGCGCGGCGGGGCTGGGGGACATTGGCCGCCATTTCCCGGACACCGACCCCAAATACAAGGGGGCGGATTCTCTGGAGCTTTTGCGGGAGGTTTATCGAAAAATCTCCGAAAAAGGTTTCCGGGTGGGCAACATCGACGTGACCATGATCGCCCAGAAACCCAAATTAAAGGACTTCATTCCTCAGATGCAGGAGAATATCGCAGCCGCTGTAAATGTCAGCCCTGACCGGGTGAACGTGAAGGCCACCACCGAGGAAAAGCTGGGCTTTACGGGCACCGGCGAGGGAATGTCCTGCCACGCGGTGTGCTTATTGGAAGAAGTGGAATAATTCAACGCCCTGCGGCAAATCCGCAGGGCGTTTCTGCGTTCCCTTGAGAGACATCCCCAACTGGTAGAGTGAAAGGACAGAAAACGCACGTATCAATACTTCTTTTGCAGATACAGGTAGCTGAGCCAGTGGAACACCATGATGATGCACACACTGAATCCAGCGGCAACAGCCAGCTCCTGTTTCCCGATGATCTGGAGGACGATGGTGGCAATGGCGGCAGTCAGAACGTACAGGTAGCCCGCCCAGGCCCAGGCTTTATTCGCAAGGAATCTATTCCGTTCGTCCTGATTGGTGGTATCCACCTTCTCCCGGTATTCAGGATTGCGCAGATACCGGACATTGCGGATAATCTGGAAAACGCCTACACCCAGCAGGCCGCCGCCCAGACCGCCCCAGTAGTCGCCCAGCAGGCCGGTCAGATTTGCGCCCAGCAGCGATACGCCCAGCACAATCCAGACAATACTGAGAATCATTCTTCTGTTACGTTTCATACTGATTCCTCCTCGTCAAACAAAAACACTTCTTCAATGGTCATACCGAAAAATTTCGCGATGTTGTGCGCCAGAAAAATAGAGGGATTGTAGCGTCCCGTCTCCAGGGAGCTGATGGTCTGCCTGGACACCCCCAGGGCCTTGGCAAATTCCTCCTGACG
>CAMGCA010000248.1 GCA_946011705.1 uncultured Clostridia bacterium
GGCGAAGCCGATGGCGACAGCAATGCCGGGGCCGACCATGGCGGAGCACAGGCCGCCGATGGTATACTTCACCGCGCCCTCACCGGAGCCGATGGTGACGATGGGATTCTGCAGAAAGGCAATGCCGAACTGCTGACCGATGGTGTTGAGGATGGTGCCCACCAGAAGGGTGCAGAACAGGCCCTGTGCCATGGCGCCCAGGGCGTCAATGCCGTAGCGCTGGAGAGTGAAGACCACATCCTTGCGGGCAAGAAATTTTTTCCACTTGTCCATAAGTAAAACTTCCTTCTCTGTATAATGCCTGCATTATACTCTTTATCACCCGCTTGTGCAAGAAAGAAAAAAGATTTCCAAGCCTTGACAGAGAATTTGGTTTACGCTATACTAAAAATAAGTGCAGAATCGTGAATTATTTATGAAAAATGACAGTTATTCAATCTATTAAGGAGGAATCACCATGGATTACAATGCCCTGATTCAGAACAGAAAATCTGCCCGCCAGTTTACCGACAAGAAGGTGCCCGAGGCTGTCTGCAATGAACTGGAAGCCTACTACAAGAACGCCTGCCAGCGTCTCGCACCCGGCATCGACACCGAGCTGTGGATTTTCGGTGACAATACCCGCCAGGCCCTGGAGGGGGCGGCAGGCTACAATGAGTTCCTCGTCGGCGCGCCCCAGTATCTGGTGCTGCTGTCCGAGAAGGCGGAGCTGGCCTATGAGAACGCGGGCTTTATGATGGAGGATCTGGTTCTGAAGCTGGAGGACATGGGCCTCGGCTCCTGCTGGATCACCTTCACCGACAGCAAGGCCGTCAAAGAAGCGCTGGGTATCGACTCCGCCCTGGAGGTCGCCGCCATCGCCGCCTTCGGCTATCCCCAGAAAGCCAGAAAGCGGATGCGCTTCAATATCCTGAGTATGTCCAACGTGGACATCGGCGCCAAGCGGCACTATTTTGACCCCAAGCGTCCCGTGGGCGACATGGTATATCTGAACGCCTGGGGCGAAACGCAGGGTCGGGACAAGTACATCGGCTTCTATGACGATATGCTGTGGGAGGCCTTCTATGCCGCGTCCCTGTCTCCCAGCTACTTAAACCGGCAGGCCTACGGCTTTGTGATTTCCGACGGTCAGGTGGTGCTGGTCAGCCGTCCCGACGAGTATAACACGGAAATTGACGGCAAGCTGAGCCTGGGCGTGGTCATGCTCCACTTTGCCGCGGCGGCTTCCGCCTGGGCGGGCAAGGTCGCCTGGAAGCTGGGCGCTGACGCCAAGCAGATCGAATTGCCTGAGGGCTACAGCGTGATCGCCTCCTGCGCACTGTAAATCCAAAGCATAACGATACCCCGCCGGGTGTGATCCGGCGGGGCTGTGTTTTACTTCCGGCAATAGCAGACGATTGCTTCCCGGGCGAGCTTTCCGGTGCCTTCACCGCCGGCGGCATTGATGTTCTCTGTCATGCTGCCGCCGCCGTCATACATCTCACCCAGACTCATGAGAATCTCCGGGGTGCAGGTGTAGAAGTTTGCAGTGAAGAATTCCTGCAAATCCCGCACCCAGTTCTGCGCTTCCTCACTGTCGGGGGATTGGCCCCGGAGCTTACCCAGCCGGACGAAAAAGTCCATGACCTGTCCGTTTACCGCATCGGACTGGGCCTTTGTGCGCCCCTTTGCCTTTTTCTCATATTCCCGGTAGGCGTCGGTTCTGCCGTAGAGAGTTTTAGCCTGCTGGGCATAATCCTCCACTTTCTCTAGGTCAAAATTCTGAAATTCCAAGTTTTTCACTCCCATCTGTTTGATTCCCCGGGCCAGATCGGCAACGTACTCCAAATGGCGCTGTTTGCGTTCCAGCAGCTCAATCTGCCGGTCCAGCACCCGGGTGCGGTCAAAATCCGGGGCATCCAGAATGCCGCGGATCTCCCTGAGCCGAAATCCCAGCTCCCGGAACAGGACAATGAGATACAGCCGTTCCAGCGCGGCCTCGTCATAGAGCCGGTAGCCCGCTTCTGTCACCTGGGCGGGTTTCAGCAGTCCGATGGCGTCATAGTGATGAAGCGTGCGCACACTGACGCCGCATTTTTTCGCCAGCTGATTTACGGTCATCATGGTCATCCCTCCTGTCAATGCCGATTGTACACTATGACGTTAGGGGAGAGTCAAGTCTTTTTTTGCAAAAAAACGCGGGGTGTCGGGGACGCCGCCCCCTACGGGCAAAAAAGAACGCTCCCTGCTGCGAGGGAACGATACCTGGTACGATTCAGTGATGAAACAGCGATGGGGAGAACGGATTGCCACGTCGCTCCGCTCCTCGCAATGACACAGCGGTAACGATACCGAGCGGGCCCAATGGTGTAATAACTACTGCCAGCGGTCGTAACGCATTGGCAGGCCGCCCTGCGGCAAAAAAAATAACGCCCCCGCTACTGCGAGAGAACGATACCGAGCAGGCCCAATGGTGTAACGACTATTGCCAGCGTCCGTAACGCATTGGCAGGCCGCCTTGCGGCAAAAAAATAACGCCCCCGCTACTGCGAGAGAACGATACCGAGCAAGCCCAATGGTGTAACGACTATCGCCAGCGGTCGTAACGCATTGGCAGACCGCCCTGCGGCCACGCAGAAATAACCCTCGGTCAACTCCAATCTCTGGTAGCTGCCGAGGGTTATTTCATGGAACAGTAGGGGTCAATCATTGGGTAACCTCCATTTCTTTAACTAAGACGCCATCTCTGTTCATTTTTGAATTGCTTCCGTCTCAATTCCTATAGTATGGTTTCCAAGAAATTTATGTTATCGGAAGATAAGGTGAGATGCGTCCTTCGATTCCGTTTTTCATTGGAATCTGGGGTGAACTAAATCATTGGTATCACCTCTTTGTAGCTATATAATATCACCGGCTTTTTCAAAATGCAAGATGGAAACCTTCCTAAAATAGTGCGGTTTTTTCCGTGCAAATGGTAGAAAGTAAGCGTTGAGACCAGAATAGAATTGACGCTGGCGGGAGACTATGCTATCATAATACTGTTGGGCGCTCCGGCAGAATTTGCCGGAGCGTACTTTCTATCCGGAGGAATGGGACATGGAATGGAACCTGGAGGAAGCGCTGGATTACTACCGTCGTCAGGGTGCGCCGGGGGATCAGAACGCCCTGATCGCGCTGCTTAAGGAAATTCAGAGGGAGAATGGCTGCATTCCGGCGGAGGTTCCGGCTGTAATCGCGGCGGCGTATGAAATCCGGGAGCCGCTGGTGCTGGCCATCATTCGGCGGATTCCCAGCCTGCGGCTTGCCGGCGGGCACTGCATGGAGCTTTGCGCCGGGCCGAACTGCGCAAAGGCTGCGCACTTAGCGGACTACGCCGAACAGATTGCGCCCAAGGGCGTAACGGTGAAGCGGGTGGGCTGTATGCGCCTGTGCGGAAAAGGCCCCAATCTGCGTTGGGACGGCAGGCTGTACCATCGGGCGGACAAGGCGCTGATTCAGCGGCTGATGGCGGCGGGCCGCCGCTGACGATGCGGTACGAATCCGGGGAGGCCATCGACATCCTCCGGAACCCGCGGCCATTATGCTTTGATCCGCACCTCACCATAGGACAGAGCGGCGGTTTCGCCGTTTTCGTAGCGTACCAGCAGGCGGCAGCTGTCGTCGATACCAAGAGCGTGAGCCGGTGTCTCCCGCCCTCCGGCAATGACGGTGATGTCCTTGCCCACCACCAGGCTGCGGCGGCGGTAGTCCTCCAGAGCGGCGGCAGGGTCGCCGACGGCGTAACGCGGCCAGCGCCGGGGCGGGCTGTCCGCGGG
>CAMGCA010000249.1 GCA_946011705.1 uncultured Clostridia bacterium
GGACTTTGACCCACCGAAAGAGATCCTTGACCGTCTGGCGCAGGTGGCCCACGAGGACTTTCACCAGTATTCCATCACCTGGGGCGCCCAGAACTTCCGGGAGGCGCTGGCTGCCAAACAAACCCGCTATATGGGGCGTACCATTGACCCCAACAGCGAGATTGTTGTCACCTGCGGCAGCACAGAAGCCATGATGTGTGCCATGATGACCGTCACTGACCCGGGGGACAAGGTGATTATCTTTTCTCCCTTCTATGAAAACTACGGTGCGGACACCATCCTCTCCGGTGCCCAGCCCATTTATGTCCCCCTTGTTCCGCCGGATTTTCATTTTGACCCAGAGGTGCTGGAGGATGCCTTCCGCCAGAGACCCAAGGCGCTGGTGCTGTGCAACCCCTCCAACCCCTGCGGCAAGGTCTTTACCCGGGAGGAGCTGGAAATTATCGCGTCTCTTGCCCGGAAATATGATACCTATGTGATTACCGATGAGGTCTATGAGCACATCGTCTACGCGCCCCACCGCCACACCTATTTCGCAGCGCTTCCGGGAATGTGGGAGCGGACGCTGTCCTGCTCCTCCCTGTCCAAGACCTACTCCATCACCGGCTGGCGGCTGGGCTACATCATCGCCCCCGGCGAAGTCATCGAGCGGGCAAAGAAGGTGCACGACTTCCTCACAGTAGGTGCCGCCGCCCCTTTGCAGGAGGCGGTGATCCCCGGTCTGCGGTTCGGGCAGGATTACTATGACGGTCTGTTGGCAAAGTACACCCACAAAAAAGAACTGTTTCTGAAAGGACTGGACAACTTAAGCATCGTTCACAACGATCCGGAGGGAGCCTATTATGTTCTGCTGGACATCTCCGAGTTTGGCTATGACAGCGACGTGACCTTCTGCGAAACGTTGGCACGGGAAGTGGGTGTGGGCGCCGTGCCCGGCTCCAGCTTCTTCCGTGAGCCGGTGAACCACCTGATCCGCCTGCATTTTGCCAAAAAAGACGAAACCCTGCTGGAAGCGCTGAACCGTCTGGAATCCCTTCGGAAGAAAATCCCCGCAAAGAGGCGGACGGTGTAACGGCAAAAATCGGGCGATGATCCACGCGCTTTCTGCCGGCAGTCACCCCCCGGCTCCAAAACGTTACCGCAAAATAATAGATACCGGGACTTCCAATCGCAGGAAATCCCGGTATTTTGCTGGCATTTTTCAATACAGAGAGCAGATGATTTCAGCGCAGCGTTCCAGCCCCAGCACGCCGCTGTCCAGAGTGATGTGGTAATTCTGGGACTGTCCCCACTTCATATTGGTGTAGAACCGATGGTAAGCCGCCCGGCGTTTATCCTTATCCTTTAGCCGCTGCTCCGGAGAAGCCTCCCGTTCCCCATAAACCTCCACAATCCGTTTCCCACGGAAATCCATGTCCGCATGGATAAAGACCTTCAGACAGTCTGCCGTGTCCCGGAGAATGTAATCCGCGCAGCGTCCAACAATGACACAGGATTCCTTTCGGGCAAGCTCCGTAATGATCTGATACTGGATCTTCCACAGATAGTCCTCATTGGTTGGGCCATTGGCACGGTTGGAGAATACGTTGGCAAGCACGCCGCCGGGGGTGTATTCCCCGGCTTCCCGGATGTAGCCTTCGCTGAACCCGCTCTCCTGGGCAATTTTCTGGATAATCTCCGCGTCAAAGCAGGGAATCCCCAGCTTTTGTGCCACCGCTTTTCCGATGGTGCGTCCGCCGCTGCCAAATTCCCGGCTGATGGTAACAATTCTGTTTTTCATAGGGTGTTTCCTCCTTTATTCAATTCCCGATAAGTGCCGACAATCAGAACCAGTGCAACAAGGAAGGTCAGCAAATCCGAAACTGGCATGGAGTACAGCACGCCGTCCAGTCCGAAGAACATGGGCAGCAGCAGCGCAAAGCCCACGCCGAACACAATTTCCCGGATCATGGACAGTGCTGTAGATGCCGCGGCCTTACCCATAGCTTGCAGGAAAATAAAGCAGGCCTTGTTGACACAGGCAAAAATCATCATACACAGATAAGTCCGAAAGGCTTTGATGGCGAACTCCGTATAGTAGGCGCTTTCATTCGACTGGTGCATGATACACCAGCCACTCCAGTTCACTGCTTTCGTACATATTCCGTGCAACCTCGGCTTCTACCAAGGTGCAGTCAATGGCGATCACGCTGCCATCCGCGAATTTGACCTCCACACAGGCGGTATCGATATTGAACGCACACGAAATCACTTTCTTATCCATAGCAGTGTCCTCCTAAATCTGTTTCTTTTTTCTTGGACCTCTGGGCTTTGATTCCGGTCGCTTGATGACACCGTTTCGGAAATGGGTTTCTTCAAACCTCCCGAAGAAAACAAATAATCCGAACCCGTCTCCCACAGGGAAAACTAGGTTCGGATTATATTGGTTTGGTGCCGGTGACCGGACTCGAACCGGTACGCCATCGCTGGCGGTGGATTTTGAGTCCACTACGTCTACCATTCCATCACACCGGCGTATGTGCCAATCAGTATATTACAAATCAGAGAAAAATGCAAGAAAAATTTTTCCGGGCAGCACAGCCTGCCGAAGAAGCCCAGTAAAAGCCTGGACTTCTTTGGCAGACCGCGGACCGTCTGATTGGGCCGCCCGGAATCATTGCGTTACTTTTCCAGAATCACCGCGCAATCGGTTTCCGCCAGCGCATTCTTGATATAAGTGGCGGCCTCGGCGGGGGTAAGCTTCACCTGCTCGCCGCTGCGCATATTCTTCACGGAGCACACGCCCTCGGCAATTTCATCCTCGCCCAGCAGCACCGCGAAGGGAACCTCCAGCTTGTTGGCGTAGGCCATTTTCTGCTTGAATTTCTTTTGCTCACCGTACAGCTGCACCCGCAGACCGGCGGAACGGATGGTCTCGGCTACGGCGATGGCGGCGGCAGGATTGTCGGTCATGGGCAGCACCAAGGCGTCGGCGGGAGCGCTGGGCAGGGCGGGATTCAGCAGACCCTGCTCGTCCAGAACGTAGAACAGTCTCGTCAGGCCGATGGAAATGCCCACGCCGGGCAGGGGCTTGTCGATGTAGTAGCCCGCCAGATTGTCGTAGCGGCCGCCGGAGCAGACAGAACCGATCTCCGGGTGGTCAAGCAATGTGGTTTCGTAAACCGTGCCGGTATAGTAGTCCAAGCCCCGGGCGATGGTCAGGTCAACGGCAAAATTGGCTTCGGGAACACCAAAAGCCGCAAGATTGGCGGTGACGGCCTTCAGCTCGGCAAGACCCTGATCGAACATCTCATTGCGGCCGGTGTAAGCTTCCAGGGCGGCCAAAACTTCCCCATTGGTGCCGGTGATGGCGATAAATTTGAGAATTTCATCGGCCTGTTCTCCGGTCAGGCCGCAGTCCTCCAGAAGAATGGCCTTGACCTTCTCTGCGCCGATCTTGTCCAGCTTGTCCACGGTGCGCATAATGTCGCCGCTTTTTTCCGACAATCCCAGCATGGCATAGAAGCCATTGAGAATTTTGCGGTTGTTCACCCGAATCTGGAACCGGCTCAGGCCGAAGCCCCGGAAGACCTTGTAGATGATGGCGGGAATTTCCGCTTCATTCAGAATGTCCAGCTTGCCGTCGCCGATGATGTCAATGTCCGCCTGATAGAACTCGCGGAAGCGGCCCCGCTGCGCCCGCTCGCCGCGGTAGACCTTGCCGATCTGGTAGCGGCGGAAGGGGAAGGTGAGGTCGTTGTAGTGCAGGGCCACGTACTTGGCCAGGGGGACCGTCAGGTCGAAC
>CAMGCA010000250.1 GCA_946011705.1 uncultured Clostridia bacterium
CGCCTCGTTGATGATGTCCAGCTTGCCGTCGCCGATCACGTCGATGTCTGCCTGATAGAACTCCCGGAAGCGGCCCCGCTGAGCCCGCTCGCCCCGATAGACCTTGCCGATCTGGAACCGGCGGAAGGGGAAGCTCAGCTCGCCGTAGTGCAGCGCCACATATTTTGCCAGAGGCACCGTCAGGTCGAACCGCAGGGCCAGGTCGCTGTCGCCCTTGGTAAAGCGGTAGATCTGCTTTTCCGTCTCGCCGCCGCCCTTTGCAAGCAGAATCTGGGCATCCTCGATGACCGGGGTGTCCAGGGGAGCAAAGCCGTAGGAGGCGTAGGTGGTGCGCAGAATCTCCATCATTTTCTCAAAGCGGATCTGCTTGCCGGGCAGCAGCTCCATAAAGCCGGACAAGGTCCGGGGCTTGATAATCTCCATGTATAATTCTCTCCTTAAATCAAGATGTCATTGCGAACCAGTGCGCACACTGGTGTGGCAACCTCCCAGTTCTTCCAACGTGTTTGATAGAACCGGGGGATTGCCACGTCGGCCCGCTGGGCCTCCTCGCAATGACATTCTATTTTTCTTTTTGTCAAAAGCGGTTTTTGCTGTGCAGCATTTCCCGCCAGTCCAGATCGCCCCGCTGCAGACCCATGATGAGCATTTCGGCGGAAGCAAGGTTCGTGGCGATGGGGACGTTCTGCTTGTCACAGTGCCGGATCGTCTCGATCATCTGGCTGTCGTCCCAGGGCTCGGTGGTGTTGGGGTCTGTGCACCGCCGCACAAGGTCCATCTCGCAGTCGGCCACCCGGGCGTTAAGCTGCTGGTGGCCGCCCTGTTTGTGGGACAGGAGCAGGGTAATGGGCAGGCCGGTATTGTCGGCGATGAGTCTGCCGGTGGTGGCGGTGGCGAAGAGGTTGTGCTTCATCAGCACGCTCTTGTAGGCGGTGCAGAACTGAACCATCAGTTCCTTCTTCTTGTCGTGTGCCAGAAATGCGATGTTCACAGCTGTCACTCCTTTTTATATATCAAAACCTTGTTTTATCTGAAAGTAATCGGCTCGTGGAAGCCCTGAATCCGCCGGGCGATCCGGCGGCAGGCCTTCGCGGCGGGGCAGCGGGGGGAATACTGCAGCAGAGGCCGTCCGAAGGAGGCCGCCAGCGTCACGCAGGGGTCTTCGGGCACCACGCCCGCCAGAGGCAGGCCCGCGTTGTCCATCACATCGTCGATGGTGGTGCGCAGGGTGCTGAGCATCTCCCGGTCCACCCGGTTGACAATGAGCCGCACATCCATCTTGCCCCGCAGCTCCAGAAGCTCTCCCACCCGGGCGGCGTCCCGGACAGAGGCGGGGCCGAAGCCGGTGACCAGTAAAAACCGGTCAGCAGCGCCGGAAACCAATCGGAAGCCGGCATCCACACCGGCAGGGGCATCCAGCAGAATGACATCATATTCCCGCCGGGCCGCCCGGAGCATGGCGCGGAAGGCATCCATATCGATCCGCTCCACCGGGCAGTTCATGGGGGCGGTGAGGAAATGGAGGTTGGGATACCGGGGATGCCGGGCGGCGGCGCTCAGGGGGTAATTGCCGCCGGCCACGTCCAGAAAGGACAGAGCGCCGCTGTCAGACAGGCCCAGAGAAATGTCCAGGTTCCGCAGGCCCACATCGCAGTCCACGCACAGAACCCGTCTGCCGTCCTCACTCAGGGCGCAGGCCAGTCCCGCGCAGACGGAGGTTTTTCCGGTTCCGCCCTTGCCGGATAGCACAGCCAACACTTCGCCCAAGCCCTATCTCCTCCATCCCATAATTTATTCCCATTATACAGAGAATTCGCACAAAATGCAAGGGGAATTTCACCATTTTTGAAAAGTTTTTCATCAAAATAAACAAAAGTTATGCCGTTCATTGGCTTCTCCCTATGGGCAAAAAGGTTTTCCGGCCTTCTTGGCGCTTCAGGGACTTTTTTGTGGAGCCGCGGCAAAAAAGGGTTGCGCACGGTGGGAATCTGAGCTATAATCAAATTGTAAAAATACGGGCGTCTGCCCGATAATTGGAGGAATGATTCCCATGTTCAACGCTATGATCGAAACTCTGAAGGCGAATCCCCGCAAGATCGTGTTTACCGAGGGCCATGACGCCCGTATTCTGGAGGCCACTTCCCGTCTGGTGGAGGGCGGCTTCCTGACCCCCATCCTGATTGGCAACGTGGACGAGGTCAAGGCCAACGCCGCCAAGGGTGGCTTCAACATCGAGGGCGTCGAGATCATCGATCCCCTGACCTACGACGGCATGGATGCCATGGTCGAGAAGATGGTGGAGCTGCGCAAGGGCAAGATGTCCGCCGACGACTGCCGCAAGGCCCTCAGCAAGGGCAACTACTTTGGCACCATGCTGGTGAAGATGGGCTACGCCGATTCCCTGCTGGGCGGCGCCACCTACTCCACCGCCGATACCGTTCGTCCCGCTCTGCAGATTGTCAAGACCAAGAAGGGCTCCCATCTGGTGTCCTCCTGCTTCATTCTGGTGCGCGGCGAGGAGAAGCTGGCCATGGGCGACTGCGCCATCAACATCAGCTATGAGGATAGCGTTGACAAGGACGGCAACGTGACCCTGACCGCCGCCCAGAAGCTGGCTGAGGTTGCCATCGAGACCGCCAAGACCGCCAAGGTCTTCGGCATCGATCCCAAGGTCGCCATGCTGAGCTTCTCCACCAACGGCTCCGGCAAGGGCGGCACCGTTAAGCTCAGCCACGACGCTACCGTGGTTGCCAAGGAAATGGCTCCCGATCTGGCAATCGATGGTGAGATGCAGTTTGACGCCGCTGTGGCCCCCGAGGTTGGCCAGCTGAAGTTCCCCGGCTCCCCCGTGGCCGGCTACGCCAACACCTTCATCTTCCCCACCATCGAGGCCGGCAACATCGGCTACAAGATCGCTCAGCGTCTGGGCGGCTTCGAGGCCTACGGCCCCATCCTGCAGGGTCTGGCCGCTCCCATCAACGACCTGTCCCGGGGCTGCAACGCCGACGAGGTCTACAAGATGGCCATCATCACCGCCGCCATGGTCTAAGTCGGCAGGGCCGACAGCCAATGCGTTACGAACGCGGTCGGTGGTCGTTACACCATTGGATTTTGCTCGGTATCGTTACATTTTCGAATAATGGCAAACAGGCCGTCCCGTCCGGGGCGGCCTGTTTTCATCGAGCTCTTTTCCTGTGAAAGCATCGATTTACCAGCATTCGCAGAAAATAACACTTGCTCCGCGCGATGATGACACGCTTATATTCTCTGCACCCCTCGCATAATTCATAGTCCCAACTCAGAATGTACGCTTCCTCAGGGTAATCGGTTTCGTTCAGTTCATTCCAGCAGGATACGCAAAATTCAGCCATACAGATCACCTCTTTGAGATTATAGGTCAATTTAACCCTAAATTCAATAGGGAATTCTGACATAATATTCCCAGGTGATGATAATGAGCCGAATCCGGGATTTGCGCAAAGAAAAAGGCTTTACACAGGTCAAGATTCAAATGCTGACGGGAATCGACCAGAGCGATTATTCCAAAATTGAGAGCGGAAAGCGGTACTTTACCTTTGAACAGTGCCGCAAGCTTGCCATCGCGCTGGATACCAGCATGGATTATCTTGCCGGACTGACGGACGAGAAGAAGCCATATCCCCGTAATGCCTCCAAATAGCAGCACAAAAGCGCCGCGGCATGGGCCGCGGCGCGTCGGCGGGGTAGTT
>CAMGCA010000251.1 GCA_946011705.1 uncultured Clostridia bacterium
GCCTTGAGCTGGCTCTGTGCCTGCAAGACCAGGCAGGCGGAAATCTCCCGGCTTCGGATGGTGGCCACCAGCTTTTCCAGCTTGGGGATCTGGCCGATGTTGGCGCACTCGTCGATGAGGCACCGCACATGGACCGGCAGCCGCCCGCCGTACACATCGTCGGCCTTTTCACAGAGCAGGTTGAATAGCTGGGTGTAACACATGGAGATTAAAAAATTAAAGGAATCGTCCGTGTCACTCATAATCAAAAACAGCGCCGTTCGGCGGTCGCCCAGCGTGTCCAGCTCCAACTCGTCGTAGGACGTGACCTCCCGCAGCTCGGCAATGTCGAACACCGCCAGCCGTGCGCCGCAGCTCACCAATATGCTCTTAGCGGTTTTGCCCGCGGCCAATTTATATTTGGCATATTGCCGCACCGCGAAGTGGTTGGGGTCCCGCTCTTTCAGCTCATCGAACATCAGGTCCACGGCGTTTTTGAACTCCTCATCGTCCTCCCGGACCTCCATGCTGTTGATCATCTCAATGAGGGTGGAGAAATTCTGTTCCTCCACCGGGGCCTCATAGTGGATGTAGCCGATCAGCGCGCAGTACAGCAGCGTTTCCGCCTTGACCCAGAAATCGTCCCCGGCCTTGCCCTCGTAGAGTAGGAATGAGCCGCCTTGCGGCATTACTGCCGTAGGTTTGCCCAAACCCCTCCCAGAACCGGACGTACACCTCTCGATGTATCCGGCTCGCCATTATTGCTTCAAATCAGCGTCGTTCAAGGGTGGTGAATCTTGTGATGACAGTCCTTGCACACCGCAAGTGTTTTTCGCTTTTTCGCTATCATCGCAAGCTCCCACAGTTGTTTTCCTTTGAGGTTCTTCACCTTATTTACATGGTGTATTTCCAGCGGCACATTGGTCTTTCCGCACAGCTCACACACGCGGGCGGACAGCCTATCGTCAAATGACGTTCTGGAACCGATGTGTGCGATTGCAAAGTCTATGATTTTATCTGTCCAGAGGTCTGTATTTTTGCAATCCATAAACCTTGCGAAGCTGCGGCGCTTTATGCCTGCTTTTGTTTGGTAGGGCACACCCCAGCCGCCTTTTCCGTCACGGTATTTGCGCATCATTTTTCTGCTGGTACTTTGATGTTTTCCAGCCAAAGTTTTTAGACAGCTGTATTCCATCAGATATTCAAAATACTGAAGCTTGTTGAAATTGCTGGCTATGCTGTAATAGTTGCAAATACCACGCAGCTCAGAGTTGTACGTTGATACAATCTCCAAATCCGTACACCGAAAGATATATTTTCTTGCGGTAGGCCCTATTGTCCCGTCGCGTAGTTGCCGAATAACCGACTTCCCAAACAGGAAAGGCATGATTTTGTCCGCAAACGGAATGCACAGCTCAACAGACCCGTTGAGCGTGCGGGAAACGTGGTTTCCGTGCGGCTTTAGCTTCTGGTCTCTCCTCACACGGATGTCATAACCCAAAAATCTTGCATACTGGTTACTGTGCGTAATGAGTGTCTTTTGCTCTGAAAGCTCCATTTTCAGGGTTTGGCTGATGAAGTCGGACAGCTGTCTCTTGATACGCTCACAGTCCGCTTTATCGCCCTTCACGCCAAGAATGAAGTCGTCAGCATAACGGATGTATTTGATGACTTTGTCCGTTTTGGACATACAGGGCGTTTTATGCATGACTGCTTTTAATTGAGCGATTTTCTGCAACAAAGCTGTTTTTTCCTGACCCGTTGCAGTTTTCAGCTGTTTCTGAGCCTTTTTTATCTGCCATGTGACCTTATCGTATTCCGGGGTATGGTGCCTGTCCCTGCTTTTATAGAACTCTTTGGCGGTTTTTTCTACGAACTTGTCCAGCTCATTCAGGTAGATATTTGCGAGTATGGGCGAAACGATGCCGCCCTGCGGGCAGCCGGAGTAGGTAGCATGGTATTGCCAGTCCTCCATATAACCGGCTTTTAGGAATTTCCAGATGAGCTGAATCAACCGAGCATCTTTAATCTTGGCGTTTATGACGTTTGCTAAAACTTGGTGGTCGATGTTATCGAAACAGCCTTTAATATCGCCCTCAATAAACCACGACACACCTGAAAATTCTCTTTTCAAAGATTTCAGCGCAGTGTGGCAGCTCCTGTTGGGACGAAAGCCGTGAGAATTGTTTGAGAAGATTGGCTCGTAGACCGATTCCAATATCATTCTCAATACTTCCTGCACCAGCTTGTCCGTAAAGGTAGGAATTCCAAGAGGACGTTTTTTTGTGCTGTTCTGCTTTTTCTGGATGTACTCGCGGCGAACAGGATTCGGAGTATAGGTTCAGTCAGCCAGAGATTGTATGATCCGATCAACTTTTTCCTTGCTGAATCCGTCAGCTGTGTCGTCATTCACGCCTTTTGTTCCTGCGCCCTTGTTGGCGTAGAGGTTTTTGTACGCAAGATAATACAGGTCGGGTCTTAATAGATAGCGGTAGAGCCTTGTGAAGATTTCCTCTTTGTTGTCCCTTGAATTTTTTCTGATTCTATCCAAAATCTCGATTGTTGGTTGCATTTGAGGCTTTCCTCCCTAATCAAATTTCAATTTTGGAATGCAATAACTGTTCTCCTTCGTCTGGAATACAGGATATATTCCGTGAGAGTCGTTACTTCCCACAGGACTACTATGAGAACTCCGTTGCCGTATCGGATATTCAGCGTCATCTCCCTTGCCTTTCGAGGGCTTGGGATTTATCACCCACAGGGGGCATTTCGCATAGCTCGTTTGAGCATTCCGACTTAGGCAATCCCCAGTTAGCGTAATAAGTAGGCAAATGCGGATTGTCGGATACGCTTTCGTTTCGTTATTTCCAGTTCTCTGGCTTGTCACATGAATGGATTGATAACCCATCGCGCAAAGGCGAAACGCAATGTTATTCATGTCAGAGGTTGATGCCGCCGTATCTACGGTGGTTACATACACATTCCTCCGCCCGAACACAACGGGGACTTGAAACTCGCATTCAACATTCAGTAGTTTTATCCTCATATCCGCTTAACGTAGCAATTCAGTCGTGCTCTTGTGTATAGAGCAACTTATCGCTTTCCCGCCATGCTATGGTCCCGCATCAGCTTTCGCCTATCGGTTAGGCGGGTCGTTTCCACTGTTATCTGAGTGGGTAGTGCCCGATTCTACTTCTTACTACGCCCTATCTGGGCGCGCGCCCTTGGTGTTGGCAATCAGCGTTGTCACCAGCTTCAAGATGTCCTTTTCGCTATGGATATAGCTGAAAGGGTTATAGTGCATGGACTTCTTGAAGTTGATGGTGTTCAGCACCTTGATCTGGTATGGCTCATACACGATTTTGCCGTGTTTGTCCTTCACCGGCTTGCCGTCCTTGCCCAGCTTGGGCGCGCCCCGCTGGAGCATTTTGCCGCACTCCACCAGGATGGTGCCCTTGGGGTCCGTGACCACATAGGAGCTGTGCATCTGCATCAAATTCGGCTTCAACCAGAAGCGGGTCTTGCCGGAACCGCTGCCGCCGATGACCAGCACGTTCTTGTTGCGGGCATACTTGGGGTTCTTGGGGCGGCTGGACATGGTAAGCCGTTCGGTCTGGGTCAGAATGACGTTGTTCTGGAACACCGGGTCCATGTAGGGGACAATATCCTCATGGGTGCCCCAACGGGCCGAACCGTACTCCATGTTGTGGCGGTATTTCTTGGCGTTCTTGCCTTTCAGGTACACCGC
>CAMGCA010000252.1 GCA_946011705.1 uncultured Clostridia bacterium
GCTATACACCATGCTGACCAGAAAATTGAAGCGCACATCGTGGTCGGGAATCAGGGCAAACAGGGCAACCTTCTTTTCTCCCAGCGATGCCAGTTCCAGTTCATCGGTGGCAGTCAGCGCCGCAACGCTGGCAAGGTTGAATTTCTCCAGTCTCGCCGCCAGAGTGATCTGAATGGATTTCAGGGTTTTGGCAGAACCGGAATGGTAGTCCTTGTAATACTTCACGGCGATGTGGTCGGGACTGCGCATTTCCAGCCGCTCAAACAGCTCGTCCAGCGGGGATTGATAGGTGTCGTCATCTTCCCGGACTTCTCCCGCGCGAAGCATTTCCATAACCATGGGGAAATTCTGTTCCTCCTCCGGGGCTTCATAGAGAAGATAGAAAATGATGGCAGACAGCAGCATGGATGCCGCTGTGTCCCAGAAGGGGTCGTTAGACTGACTTCCCTTGGGGGTGGTAGCTTTGAACAGGCTGGTGACCAGCTTTTGGACATCGTTGTCCGTTTGCAGATAGGCAAATGGATTGAAACAGTGGCTTTTCTCCATGCTGAGCAAATCCAGCACCTTGATTTCATACCCACGCATTTGCAGGAAAGTGCCGGTCATGCGCAGCAGCTCCCCCTTGCAGTCCAGCACAAAATAGGAAGAACAGGCTTGCAGCAGATTGATAAGAGCGTAGAAACGGCTCTTACCGGAACCGCTGCCGCCAACCACCACTGTGTTCAGATTGCGGCGGTGCTTTCTGCCATCCAAACCCATGCGAACATGCTTGGTAAAAACCTTGTTTGCCTCCGGATCTTTTGCCTGATACTTCTTATTCACGGCGGTTGCGCTGCCCCATTTGGCGGAGCCGTGTTCCTCGCCACGGCGGTAGTTGCGGCGGGAGGACAGAGCAACCCCGATACCCCATCCATAAATGATCAGAAAAATAAGGACAGTTTTCTTACTGTCCTCACATAGCACAATATGAAAGGGATTCTCCATTGCCGCCGGGAACTGGGCTACAATTTCTGCCAGCCCACCACTCACAAAAGGGGCTATCAGCAGAGCCAGCCACACCACCGGGATGATACCAAGGATGCACAGGATTTTTATGGTGCGCTGCTCATCGTTCTTCACGGGACTTACCCCTTACCTTTTTGGTGGGAGCATCAATGGCTTTCAGCAGCACCTCGTCCACAATATCCGTGGGGCGTTCCTCCCCAATCAGGTCATTGCGCATTTCGTTCAGAGCATTGATGACCACCCCATGCTCGTACCTGTCCAGCTCCAGAACACGCTTTTCTTCCTTTGCCATAGATCACCGCTCCTGTTCCTTGGCTTTGGGTGCGCGGTTTTGCTCCAGAGCGCGGTACATTCTGGTGGAGATCTGATTGGCGGTATCCCGGATTTCCGTCAGGGTCTCCCGCACCTGCTGTGGGTTGCTCTCCCGGAAGGATGTCGGCAGGCGGCTGAAATTGTAGTCCGACACATCCACCCCATACCGCTTGCACAGAAGATAGGATGCGCTGTATGCCTTAAATGCGGCATCATTTCGGTTGTAGTTCTCACTCATCCCGGCGATTTCCGCATGGGCCAGCTCCTTGGAGACACTGCGGAAAATATCTTCCGCTCCCATGCCCCGGCATACGAAAATCACCTGCTGGTTATGGTCGTACAGCGCACCCATGTTGTTGGGCAGGGAGTCCACCGTCTGGATGGGAACGGGGGTACGGTGAATCAGAGCTTTCAGCAGCACCCGGTCATCCAGTTTCACGGCAGGTGCAGAGCGCACACGCCCTCTGGTCTGGGACGCATCGTAGACTCGTTTTACCTCAAAAGAGGTGCCACGGGTGCCGTCCTCCCGATCATATTCCTTGCCGGGTTCCAGAATTTTCACGCTTTTGGGTTTGCGTTGGACGGATGCCCCGGCTTCCTTCCAGCCATTGAAATCTTTGAGCTGGGTGGCTTCCGGCATTTGCGCCAGAATCAGCAGCGCATTGGTGGGCGTGTACCGACTGAACCGGGACTGGACATCCAGATATTTCTGGTACTTCTCACCGTCTCCGCTGATTTCGGCGGCAGTGGAATCAGCAAGGGCATAGAGTTCCTTGCGCTCCTCCTGCTTTTTTGCCGCCCATGCTTCCTTGTCAAAGGGCTGATCGCTCCATCTGGAATTACCGTTCTGACCGCTGAAAATATCATCAAAATTGCTCATGGATTACCTCACTTTCTGCTTGGGCTTTTTCTTGCCCGGATGGATATGGGGCTGAATTTCAGGCTGCTTTACAGGAGTTGTGATGTCCTGCACCTTGGGAGGCGCAGCCTTTTCCTGCCGTGCTGCCTTAATTTCCCGCAGCTCCTCCCGAACGGAGGGGCGTTCAGCTTTAGCAGTACCCTCGGCGGTTTTCCTTTGCATCCCGGAGGTAGGCTCGGACGGAGGGCTTTTTTCCGTCTTTGCCGCCGTAGGGTTTTCCGGGGACGGCTGCTCCTTCTGAATGGGCGCACCCAGCAGCTCATCCAGCAGCAAATCTGCATCGTCCTTCTCAGGTGCGGCCTTTTCGGGAGCGGCAGGGGCGGATTCCTTTTCCTGACGGGTCTTTTCAATATCATGCTTGATGGAAGCAGTATCCACGGTAGCCAGCTTGAAGCGTTCCACAATACGATTGATCTTGGAGGCATCCTCTGCCCGCACCATCACATCCACCATACCGTCTGCAGATTTCTCCTTACCCCGGAGGGCGCAGTAGACAACACCGTAACGCTTTGCCTCCTGAGCAAAGCGTTTCAGATGCTCCTCGCTGATGGTGAACACCTTCAGCTCCTTGCCGCTTTTCAGCATGGCGCTGAGCCGCTGGTGTCCCTTAGTTTTGTTTCTGTCGGCGTTCTTCGCAATGGTGTAGAGTGCCGCTGCGATGTTTTTTGCCGCAGAGCCAGAAAGTTTCAGGGCAACCTCCGTGCCCTCCAAACTCATTCTAACGATTTGCTCTGCCGCATCGCCTGAATTGGTCATGTTCGGTTTTCTCCTTTCGCTGATGGTTTTCGTCCTCACGGACTTTCTGAATGTGTTCCAGCATAACGCCGGAACGGACGGCAATATCGCTACATAATTTCACCTCCTGGCGTAATTGACTCAGCTCCTTGGAAAGTGTGGCAATGGCGGTGCTAACCTCCGCAGACGCCGCTTCATCCGATTTCACAGCCACGGTACGCTGTTTTCGGTAAAGCTGCCTCCGCTGGGAAGTCACATCTGCAATTCTGCTTTCCAATTCGCATTGATATGAAGAAAGCTGCTGAGCGGTATCAATCCGATGCTCCGCCAGCAGCCTTGCTTCCTGTGTGATGGCATCCAGCTTTATGAGATCTTCCCGGAGAAGAAAGTGGAGCCGCTTATGGTTCTGCTTCTTCTGCCGGGGAAACACCCCCAGTAGGTAGCAGTAGTGGAAATACAATGCCCGGAAGCCAGTCACCTTTTTACGGGTCTGCCAGTTACCAGACACACGATATTGTTTGCGTTGTGGGGTCGGTTCCGGCAGGGGTTTTGCGGCTCTGCCCTGTTCCAGAATCCGCCTGCGGATACCCTCCAGCGTGTAGCCCTCGCCAAAGTTCTGGGCAAGGCGGACAAAACGCTCCTTTCCCGGCGGTCTGACGGAAATGTCCTTACCCACCTTGACCTCATAACCCTTACGGTGGAGATTTTCAAAAAACTGCCGCTCCGTCATGGACTGGCGAATGGCTT
>CAMGCA010000253.1 GCA_946011705.1 uncultured Clostridia bacterium
AGATCACCTCCGCAAAGAGGATTTCTTCCACTGCATTGTGGATGTTGTTCATGGCTCCGACCCATGCCATAGGGTCGTGGGCTTTCAGATCTTCTGTGATACCCCACTTTTCCTTCATGCCGAGGATAAGCACATCCATTCGATCCTTGCAGATCTTATCGACTTCGGCAAGGTGACTCCAGAGTGTTCCGTCCAGAATCATGGCGTTGTAGAGAACCCCGCGATGCTCCTTCAGGTAGCGCTGGCGCATACGACCATATTTTCCGATGGAGATTTTTTCTGTGTCGGGGAGGGCTATCTCAGGAATCAGGTAGTCCCCACATTGCCGATATGTCCCACCCATAGTGTCAAATACAGATTTCATTGCAGACTCCTTTCGTGGTTGTTAATTGCAGCTTATGAAAAAACTCCTTTCCCACAAAACTGCAAATCCATTCACCAAAAATGAGCCGCAGTCATGTGTATTTTGCGAAGGGGATAAAACCTTCCTTTACAAAATACACCCTGGTTCGCAATGACAGACTTTTTAACAGCCCCTTCATTCTGCGTAACGTTCTTTACTTCTTGACGCTCAGCTTCTTTCCCCGCTTCTCTTCGATGTTGGACACCACGATGGCGCAGGCGGCATCGCCGGTGATGTTGACGGTGGTACGGCCCATGTCGAAAATGCGGTCCACTCCGGCAACCAGCGCAATGCCGTCAACCGGCAGACCTACGGAGGTCAGCACCATTGCCAGCATGACCATGCCCGCGCCGGGAACACCGGCAGTACCGATGGAGGCCAGGGTTGCCGTGAGCACAATGGTCAGCATCTGGGGCAGCGTCAGCTGGATGCCATAGCAGGAGGCGATGAAGACGGCGCACACACCCTGATAGATGGCAGTGCCGTCCATGTTGATGGTTGCGCCCAGAGGCAGCACAAAGGAGGCGACCTCCTTCTTCGCGCCCAGCTTCTCGGTGCAGCTCAGGTTGATGGGCAGCGTGCCCACAGAGGAGGCGCTGGAGAAGGCAAAGATGATGGCAGGCATCATGCCCTTGAAAAACTTGACAGGGCTCATACCGCCCATGGCCTTGACGGACAGGGAGTAGACCACCACCGCGTGGACGATGTAGCAGATATAGGCGGTCAGCAGAACCATGGCCAGAGAGCCGATGATGGCCGCGCCGTTGGCAGCAATAATGGGGCACAGCAGGCAGAACACACCGATGGGAGACAGCTTCAGGATCAGCTCCATACACTTCATGAAGATCTCGTTGAGATCATTGAAGGCGGAGACCACCTGAGCGTTCTTCTCCCCCACCAGAATGATGGAGAAGCCCAGCAGCACGGCCACCACGATGACCTGCAGCATATTGGCCTCCACCATAGGCTTGAAGAAGTTGGAGGGGAAGATGTTCACCAGGGTATCCATAAAGGACGCGGAAGCGCTGGCCTCGTAGCTAAGATCCGTGGTGGCGATGACAGGGAACAGGCCCTTGAAGAGGTTTGCGCCCAGCAGGCCGATGGTCACGGCGAAGGCGGTGGTGCACAGATAGAACACCACGGTTTTCAGACCAATGGAACCGACTTTGCGGATATCCTTCATGGAAATGATGCCGCACATGATGGAGAACAGCACAATGGGCACAACGATGAATTTCACCAGATTCAGGAAGATGGTGCCGAAGGGTTTGATGAAGTTGGTGGCGAAGTCCGCCTGTCCCTGCAACAGCAGTCCCCCGGCAATGGCCAGCAGCATGGCGATAAAAATCTGCATAGCCAGAGAGAGTTTTTTCTTTTCCTTCATAAAGAATCGCTCCTTTCCAATTGCGAAAAGCAGTCTCACGCTGAGACGGATTCATTATAGCATCCCCAGACGCAGCTTGCAATGGATTAAATCGCAGAAAAATGAAGGATTGATTTGTAGAATATGCAGAATATTCTTCCTTTTCGGAAAAAACAGAAGATTAACGGTGTATCGTGATACACCGGCTTGCTTTTTTAAGCGGTTATTTGACAGGAACCAGAAATGGGGTAAAGCAGACGGTTGTCTTGCTTTCCAGGGGCGAGATTGACTCGAAGAATATCCGGGTTGCGTTCTCTTTGGAAGATATGGATATATCGGAGCTCCATAGGACAAATCTCGCTGGTTCAGAACTTTCCGTTTATCCCCAATCAACGGCAATATGTCGCTTTTGATGCGACTCAACTAAGGCAGCACCGCTTAGGTGGGAGCTGCGGGCTTCAGCAGACCATTTGACCCAATCGTGCAGTATGAAAAATGGGAAATACATCCAGTATTCCCGCATTTTCCACACTTTCGCTTGGGTCAAAACACTGGTCGAATCTCCTTGCCCCATTATGCGGTGTTGCCCTAATCCTGTTTCTTCATAAAATGGTACGATATCCCGTACAAACAGATAGAAGGCCCCAGGGCTTCATCCGATAGATGAAGCTCTGGGGCCTCTTTTTTCAGGAAAAGCGAACGTGTTTCACTCAGCCTTTCAACGGCATCGGGGAGCAACGCCATTTCATCCATTTCCTGAACCATGCTGCCGGAAAGTCCGGCAGCATGGCTGCGTCTTTATGCTACGGTATTGACAAGTCCGTCCACATATACAGTCTCCCCGGTTTCATCCGATGCGAGCATCTGATGACCTCCTTCCGTGACCGCATGGTACTGGCCATCCAGAATCACGAAGGTATGAAGCCGATCCACGAAGAAGCTGGCATAGCCGTCCCTGACCTCAACCTGAATCGTCACCAGCCTGCCGTCATCACAGTACGCGATTGTCACGATCTTCCCTTCGAATGCTTGATCTACAGGAATCTGGACATAAAGCAAACCATAATAGCCGCCGGTCAGGGCGATGTGATAACGGGAAAGGACGATAGACACGGGCAGTTTTTCCAGATATTTACAGACGATGCAGTTTTCATGCTCGCAGCCCTCCGTCACAAGCAATTCTGCGTTGCTGGAAATATAGCCGGAAACCCGGATTCCGGTCGGTATATGGATGAGTGTTCTGTACCTCCATCCGGTGCGACCGATGTCACCACTGTCAGGTATCCGATAGCTGTTTACAAGGTTGATATAGCCATACTCCGCGTGAATGTCCAGCCTGCCGGAAACATTTACGTTGAGCGGGTTGTTTACCTCGCCAACCGCGCCAGCGTCAATGACCAGGTTGTCGGCAATGATGGAATCCTTGTTGCCCTTATCGGTAACCTTACCGCCGCTGGAGATGCTGACATTCTCGCCAACGATCTTGTCAACCTTCACATCTGCCTCGCTGGAAATGTGAATGTCGCCGCCGGTGGCGCCAAACTCGTCAGATTCCACCTTCAAAGGCGCGTCCTCTATACCGATATCGCCGCTGGCATCAATCTGGATGTCACCGCCGATCATATCGGCGCCATCGGATTCGGCAGAGCCGCTGACATCACCGTCAACCGTCAGATCCACATTGCCGCCGGCAATGATGGAATCAACCACGAGATCCTTGATGTTATCCAGGTAGATGTTCTCTCCGAAAGCGGATACGCTGTCCAGGGAGGTCTTCAGCGGATTCTCTTTGGCTCCTATATCGCCTCTCAGGCTACTCAGGCTACCGGAGGGAGCGATAATATCCACAGTATCCTGCCCCTCGCTGCCCTTGATATCGCCCGTAGCCGTGATGGTAACCGTGTCCTCGGCGACGATGGAATCGATGGTCAGGTCGCCGTTACTGTCG
>CAMGCA010000254.1 GCA_946011705.1 uncultured Clostridia bacterium
GGAGCCCACGCTCAAGAAGCTGCGTATGGACGCCGTCGCCATGAACACCACCCTGCTCCTGAACTCCGCGGGCAAGAATATGGGCAAGACCGCCAGCGGTGCGGTATGGCTGGATCCCAACAAGACCTCTCCCTTCGAATTCTACCAGTACTGGCGCAACGTGGAGGACGCGGACGTGCTCAAGTGCATCCGGATGCTGACCTTCCTGCCGCTGGAGGAAATCGACGCCATGTCCGATTGGAAGGACGCCAAGCTCAATGAAGCCAAGGAAATCCTTGCCTACGAGCTGACCAAGCTGGTCCACGGTGAGGAAGAGGCGGACAAGGCCAAGGCCGCTGCCAAGGCTCTGTTTGTTGGCGGCGGTGACGACACCAATATGCCCACCACCGAGATTCCCGCCGACAAGCTCGCCGACGGCAAGATCGGCATTCTGAACCTGATGGTCGCCTGCGGTCTGGCTCCCTCCAACAAGCAGGCCCGTCAACTGGTAGAGCAGGGCGGCGTGCTGGTCAACGATGAGAAGGTGCCCTCCGCCCAGTTTGCTGTGACGGAGGATATGCTGAAGGAAGGCGTGAAAATCCGCAAGGGAAAAAAGGTCTTCCACAAGGCTGTTCTGGTGTAAATCATGCAAATGCGCTCTCCCAATCGGGAGAGCGCGTTGCTTTTAGCTGGGAAGCAGAATTGTTTTCAGCTTTTTCAGATTCTCCTGAGAAATGGGGGTCAGGGGCAGGCGGCACTCGCCGCAGTCGTAGCCAATGAGCTTCATTGCAGCTTTCACAGGAATGGGATTGACCTCGCTGAACAGGGCTTCAATCAGCGGCAGCAGACGAATCTGCAAATCCGCGGCGGTGTCAAAATCTCCATCCAGCGCCGCCCGGGCCATGGAGATCGTCTGCTCCGGAAGAACGTTGGACACCACGGAGATCACCCCGCTGCCCCCCAGCGCCATGACGGCGGCAGCCTGATCGTCATTTCCGCTCCAGACGGCGAATTCCTCGGGACACTGAGCGCGAATCCTTGCGATTTTCGTGATGTCCCCGCTGGCTTCCTTCACGCCGGCGATGTTGGGAATCCGGGCAAGACTTTGGTAGACGCTGACGGGAATATCCACGCCCGTGCGGGAGGGAACATTGTACACAATCACCGGGATATGTACCGCGTCGGCGATGGCCGCGTAGTGGGTCAGCAATCCGTCCGGGGTGGCCTTATTGTAGTAGGGGCTGACCACCAGCAGGGCATCCACCCCGGCTTCCTCCGCGGCCTTACTCAGAGCGATGGCGTGGGATGTGTCATTGGAACCGGTTCCGGCGATGATCGTGCAGGTGCCTCCCACATAGCGTTTTCCTCTGCGGAACATTTCCAGCTTTTCCAGATCGGACAGGGTGGGGGACTCTCCGGTGGTGCCGCAGAGTACCACAGCTTCAATCCCGGCCTGTACCTGCCGCCGCAGCAGCTGATCCATCATGGGGTAGTTGACGTTTTTGCCTAAGAACGGCGTAACAAGGGCGGTGCAGACGCCCGTAAACAGTGCGCTTTTCATAAACGGATACCTCCAGAGCATCCTATGCGCCGGGGAACCGTTTTGACTGTGGAAAAAGCATTGACATACGGTGAAAAAAAGGATAAACTATATAAGAATTAAGAAAGATTCTGGTATCCGCAAGGAGAAAAGGGAATCCGGTGCAAGTCCGGAACGAACCCGTCACTGTAACAGGGAGCGAAGCACAAAACCATTGGGAGCAGTCCTGAGAAGGTGTGTCAGCTTTGATCTGAAGTCAGGAGACCTGCCAGAGTCCAGGGAACCTCTGAATTAATCGTCTTTGGCTGAACAGCGGATCTTTTGATTCCCCAGTGCAGTTTGAAAAATTGGAAATACACAAAGTATTCCTCAATTTTCCAAACTTTCTGGGAAATCACAATCTCTCGCTGTCAGCTCTCGCCGATTTAATCAGAGCTTCCCTGAGTTTTCCGGGCTGCGGTGATCAGTTTTCGGGAATGGAATGTAAGTTCCTTTTACCGGGCAGCCGTAGGGCTGTCCTTTTTTGGACAGACGCATAATAGCGCGGATGCGCAAACAGGAGAGAATGCAATGAAAAAAGCGATTTTGGCAGTTTCCTTTGGCACGTCTTATCCCGACACCCTGCTGAAAACCATTGCCGCTACGGAGCAGGCTCTGGCGGGGGCTTTCCCGGATTGGGAGGTTCGCCGGGCTTTTACCAGCGGAATGATTATTCGGAAACTGAAAGAGCGGGACGGCGTGGAGATTGAAAATGTCTCTCAGGCCATGCACCGGTTGGAGCAGGAGGGCTATACCCATGTGGCCGTCCAGTCCACCCATGTGATGCACGGCGAGGAATATGAGAAGATGCTGTCCCAGCTGGAGCCTTACCGTCTGCGGATGCAGATTTCTGTGGGTATGCCGTTACTGCACAGCGAGGCAGATTATACTTCCGTCGCGCAGGCGCTGCTGAACTGGCTGCCGCCTCTGGACGCCGACGAGGCCCTGGTGCTGATGGGCCACGGAACCACCCATTTTGCCAATTCCGCCTACGCCCAGATGGAGCATATGCTGCAAGGCCTCTGCGACCGGGTGTACCTTGCCACGGTGGAGGGCTATCCCACATTGGACAGTGTGGAACGTCAGTTGGCCAAACGGACTGAGATTCGCCGGCTGATGCTCGCTCCTTTTATGCTGGTTGCGGGCGACCATGCCCGCAACGATATGTCAGCAGATGAGGATTCCTGGGCTGCACAGCTGAAAAAGGCCGGATATCCCGTGCGCTGCATCCTCCGGGGCCTGGGGGAGTGCCCCGCCATCCGGGCGCTGTTTGTGGAGCACTGCCGTCAGGCAGTGGAAGCTTTGGAAACCCATGGCAAGCTGTGGGGGGTGGGCGTTGGCCCCGGTGACCCGGAGCTGCTGACGGTGAAAGCCGTCCGGGTGCTGCGGGAAGCGGACGTGGTCATTGTACCGGACGCCAGCAGCGGCGATAAGGTGGCGCTGAATATTGCGAAGGACTATCTCAGGGACAAGCAGATTCAGTTTGTGAAGACCCCCATGGTGCGGGATAAGGCGGTCATGGACGCGGCCCACGAGCAGGCAGCGGATACCATCTGCGCCCTGCTGGACGCGGGCAGGCAGGTTGCGTTTCTGACGCTGGGCGACCCGGCGATTTATTCCACCTATATGTACATTCACCAGAAGGTGCTCCACCGGGGCTACGCGGTGGAGGTGGTGCCGGGCATCCCCTCCTTCTGCGCGGCGGCAGCGCGGCTGAACCAGTCCCTCTGCCTTGGCAAAGAGCCGCTGACCATTATTCCGGCCTCCCACGATCAGAACGATCTGATGGACTTGCCGGGAAACAAGGTCTTCATGAAGGCGGGGCGTTCCATTCTGGAGCTGCAGCAGGCGCTGGCGGATAAGGGACTGCTGGAAGGGGCTTCCATGGTGGAGAATTGCAGCATGGAAAATGAACATGTCTATCCCCATTTCGCGGATTTGAAGGAGCCGTCCGGTTACTTTTCTCTGGTGATTGTTAAGGGGGACGGGAAATGATGCTGATGATGTCAGGTCTGGACTGCCACCGGGCGCCTCTGGATCAGCGGCAGAGGCTTTCTTTCTCCCGGGCTCTGGCGGAGGAATTCCTGCATTGGCTCCATGCCCAGCCCGGCGTAGAAGGGTGTGTGCTCCTGTCCACCTGCAACCGGACAG
>CAMGCA010000255.1 GCA_946011705.1 uncultured Clostridia bacterium
GCCCTGCTCTGCGGGATCTTCACGGCCATGGCTCTGTATCTGATGCTGAACGCGGACAGCGCCCTGCGGGACGACGCACAGCTGGTGTATGAATCCGCAGTGGCATTTCTGCAGGGAGACTACCAGGCATTCCAAAAGGGCGGGTATATGAGCTATTACCCCCATCAGGCGGGGCTGATGCTCTACGACGCGCTGATTTACTGCCTGAGCGGGAATCCTGTGGGCGGCGTCATTGCCAATTTCTGCTTCGTACTGGGAATCCAGTATCTTGTGTGGCGTGTGACTGATGTGCTGTTTCAAAGCCCCGGAGCGAATCTGGCGGCTATGGGACTTTCGTTTGCCTTTTTGCCCCAGTTTTTCTTCATAACCTTCCTTTACGGAACCATTCCCGGCTTTTTCTTCCTGATGCTGGCCTTCTATCTGACCCTGCGGTTTACCCGGGAGGGGCGGTTCTGGCAGCTTCTGGCGGCGGGACTCAGCATCGGTATCGCGGTGATGCTGCGGAAAAACAACATCATTGGCGCAGCGGCTATGGGCATCTTCCTGTTTCTGCGGTGGCTGGAGGAGCCTAAAAAGCCAAAATTGCTGGGGGCCGCCTGCCTTGTGGTGCTGCTGGCGGTGGTGCCGAACCAGTTGACCCTCATGGCAGTGGAAGCGAAAACCGGCTGCGACCTCCACCGGGGAATGCCGGCCGTTCTGCATATCCAGATGGGCACCAACATCGAGAACCGAAAGCTGGGGCCCGGCTGGTGGGACGGCAGCAACCTGCATATTTTCGCCATCGAGGCGGACTATGACCCGGCGGAAGCCAGCGAATCCGGCCGCTGGTATCTGAAGGAAAATCTGAGGAAAATTGAGGAAAAACCCTATAACGCCGCCCGGTTCTTCTGGGACAAGGTGGTGTCCACCTGGTGCGATCCCTTGTATCAATCCGTCTGGAGCGGCCCAATGGAGGAGTGGGGGCAGAATACCCATACGGAACTGCTGAGGTCCATCTACACCGGCGGCAGGGCCTGGTCAGTGATTGAAACCTTCTGCAAGTGGGTGACGCTGACGCTGTGGGCTTTTGCGTTTGTCTATCTTCTGGCCTTCCGCAAAGGACAGACACTCTGGCAGCTGTGCTATCTGTACACCATCGGCGGCGCCCTGTTCCATTTCGTCTGGGAGACAAAGAGCCAGTATGTCTATCCCTATGTGTTCTGTCTGATTCCCTTCGCGGCCTACGCGTTTGTGCAGACAGCCCGCAGATGTGGGGGAATTGTCCGGCGGTTCCGGCGAGAGAAATAAAAAGGGGCTGTCTCACTAAGAAACCGTTTCGTCAAATCGTACAAATGAAAAGAAATAACTGTCATTCCGAGCCAGTGCGCACACTGGCGTGGGAATCCGTTCTCCTTAAAATTGCCAGTAATCTGAACATTTCAAGGGGGGTACGGATTGCCACACCAGTGACGTCGGTCACTGGTTCGCAATGACAGTTCTTCTATTTGTGCATTTTTACTTTAGCGAGACAGCTCCTTTTTTACGCGATTCATGTTTCACTCTTAACCTGCCCTTCCCAGAAGGGCTCGGGATTGGTGCAGGTGCGGCAGTTGCCCTCGCAGTTTCTGGGCTTGTATTGGAGTTCCTGACTCTTGACGCTGACCGTGGTGCAGGGGGGGATAGACTGGGTGATGAACACATTGGAGCCGATGACGCTGTCCCGGCCGATGACAGTGCCGCCGCCCAAAATGGACGCGCCGGCGTAGATGGTCACGTTATCCTCAATGGTTGGGTGGCGCTTCTTGCCCCGGAGGTTCTGTCCGCCCCGGGTGGTGAGTGCGCCAAGGGTTACGCCCTGATAGACCTTCACATGGTCGCCGATGACGGTGGTCTCACCCACGACAATACCGGTGCCATGGTCGATGAAGAAGTAGCTTCCGATGGTTGCGCCGGGGTTGATGTCAATGCCGGTGACGCTGTGGGCGTGCTCGGTCATGATTCTCGGAATCAGGGGTACACCCAGCGTATAGAGCACATGGGCCAGCCGGTAGACGGTGATTGCAAACAGGCCGGGGTAGCAGAAGATGATCTCGTCCACACTGAAGGCGGCGGGGTCTCCGTCAAAGAAGGCCTCCACATCGGTCTGGGCAATGGCCCGGACCCCCGGGATGGCCCGGAAGAATTCTACGCTCAACTCCTGCGCCTTTTCAGCGGCGGCAGCTTCTCCCAGCTGGCTCTTGTAGACCAAAGTCAGCTGCTTGTTGAGGTTGTACATCACATCCTCGATGAGCATGGACAGATTGTGACGCATATTGTAGATGCGGTAGGTCTTGTCCCGGGTGGAGCCGGGGTAGACGATGCGCATGAGCTTGCCGATCATGTCGATGATGATTTCCTTATCCGGGTGGCAGAAGTGATCCATTTTGTCGATGGCCCGGCCGTGGCGGTAATCCTCCAGAATGCCGTCGACGATGGATTCCACCTGTTCTTCCATGGGAGTCATGGGCGATCCCTCCTAATCATTTATTCACAGTTTATCACATCCCCCCGGCAAAGTCAATTCGGGGACAGAAACGCGGCCGTGGAAATATCCACAGCCGCACAGCGTGTCAAAAAAGTCTATGTCATTCCGAGGGAGCGAAGCGACCGTGGGAATCCGTTCCCCTAAAAAGGCCTATTTTTTCTGAGAACTAGATAAAAACGGAACATTTTGGAGAACGGATTGCCACGCCAGTGTGCGCTACTTCTTCGCAATGACAGGTTTTTCGACAGTCTGCGCGGCCGTGGAAATATCCACAGCCGCATTCGCATGTTGCAGTATAACGGAACGATATCGAGCATTACCCAATGGTGTAACGAATACAGATCCGCCCGCGCACGCATTGGCAGACGGCCCTGCCGCCTTAGTCTTCAAACGTGAGAACGTCCTTGAACTTCTCCTTGAAGATGGCGTAGACCGCGTCCAGAACGGCCTCGTCCTCCACCGCCAGATAGTTTTCGTTCTCCTCGTCTACAGGCTCGACCTCCATAATGACGATCTCGTCCTCGCCCTCGGGCATCAGCACCAGATACTCCGTGCCCTGGTACTCAATGCAGTCCAGGTACTCAAAGTCCACGTCCTGTCCGTTCTCATCGGTCAGGGTCAGAATGCTGGTTTCCTCTTCCTCGGGCAGATTGGTTTCCATATCCATAAGAAAAACCTCCTGAAAGCTTTGTTCAGGGGTATTATACCTGATGACCACAGGAAAAGCAATATGGAAGTTGCGCGCGGATTTCCGGTAGCTTTTTCGGGAAAGCTGTGATATACTGTCATCCGAATGACTGCCACGAAAAATGTGGGTTAGGAGTTTTAGCATGAATTACGCGACCATTAAGAATTGTGACATCGCCAACGGCCCCGGGGTTCGGGTCAGCCTGTTTGTCTCCGGCTGCACCCATCACTGCCCCGGCTGCTTTAACGAGGTAGCCTGGGATTTTTCCTACGGGGAACCGTTTACCGAAGAAACCGAGAATACCATCCTGAATCTGTTGCGGCCCTCCTATATCCGGGGCCTGACCCTGCTGGGAGGCGAGCCCTTCGAGCCTCAGAACCAGGGGGCTGTGGTGGGCCTGCTGCGCAAGGTCCGCCGGGAGCTGCCGGAGAAAAACATCTGGGCCTACTCCGGCTACCTGTTCGACAGGGACATCCGGTCCGGCCGGCTGGGGGACTGCGCCGAGTATCTGGGG
>CAMGCA010000256.1 GCA_946011705.1 uncultured Clostridia bacterium
CGGCATTTGACCGCTGTGTGGATGTAATGACCCGGTTGATTCAAAAGTATGGTCAGCCCTACATCGACCAGTACAATGCCAAGCAGCGGCGCAAGGATAGACAGATACAGACAGGGTACTGCGAGTGGCACAGGAGCAACGGCACTCTCTCCCAGGGCAAGGGGGAGCTGGCCTATGAGGCCGTCTTGCAGTACGGCTCCCACGGCGACCTCGGCGGGGAGTATTACTCCCCAGACACTACCCCAGAACGCAAGGCCCAGCTTCGGGCCGAGTATGAGGGGGTATACCGTCAATGGGTGACCAACCTTGAGCGAGACTTCCCCCACATGACCCTCGTCTTTGCGGTGGCCCACTTCAGCGAGACTGAGGGGACACCCCATCTCCATGTCTGTCTGCAGCCGCAGGCCGATTGCTCCCGTGGCCTTGCTAAGCAAGTATCCATCGGCAGAGCCTTGGCCCAAGACGGCATTGAGCGCATAGACACCAGAGCCGAGGCTGAACAGGCAGGAGGTTTCCAGCTTTCCCGTTTTTACAAAAAATTCCACCATGAGTACCAAAACCCCACCCTCCAACGGCTGGGCTACGAAATCAAGGAGGAAATCCATGGATTAAAGCACATGGAGAAAGACGGCTATGCCGTAGTCATGGCAGATGCCCAGCAAAAGGCTCAAAAGCTGGTACAGACCGCCGAGCATCGAAAGCAGCGGGTGGAGGAAGAAACCGACAGAATTAAACGCAAGACCCTAAACGCCGTCTATGAGGCACAGGAAGCCGCCATAGCTGCCAAGCAGGAAAAGACACGGGCAGAGCAGCAAAAAGCCACTGCAGAGGCGCAAGCTGCCTCAGTTAAGGCTCAGGCTATCGAAGAAAGCGGGCGAATCATTGAAACCGCCCGTATTGCGGCTCAGACTGCCCAGAAAGCTGCCGAAACCGCCAACGCCGAGCGGGAGCGTGCTGAGCAGAAAAAGGCTGCTGCCGAGGCTCAGACCGAGGCCATCCGGCAGCAAGCCAAAGAAGAAGCTGACAGGCGGTGTAAGCAGCTGGAGTGGCAGCTTTCACAAGCAGAAGCATATATCGCAGAGCAGCAGACCTTGATTGACACCCTCCGAGACAAGCTGCAAAGCCTGAAGGTCTTTCTGCTGGAGCACAAAGCCTTTGCTACCTTCCTCCTTTTTCTTTCGTGCTACATAGTCCTGAAGGAAAGCAACCTTGCCCTCCTTCATCAGCCCGTCCACCAGTGCAACCCGTTCTTCCAAAGTGCCTACGGTCAGAATGTCCGCCAGATATTCGATGTGGTCGAGCATCTGACAGGCTTCCACAAACCGGTCATCCAGCTTGTCCTCCGGTGTTTTGGGTGCATACCGCACTTTCCAATCTTCCAGCAGATGCAGATAATCCGTCAGCACCCGGAAGCAGAGCATTTCATCCTCCCGGAACTGACGGATATGGGGGCGTTTTGTCTTGTGTGGAGCTGCCACGGCTTGTCCCGGCTCGGTGCTGATGCCGAAGTCCTCCGCCAGTCTTTGCGCCGCTTCGAAGTTGCTGAGATCAAACAGCTTTGCCACAAAGTCGATCACATCTCCTTTGGCTCCGCAGCCGAAGCAATAGAAATAGTCCTCGTTCAGCTTCAAGCTGGGATGCCTGTCATTGTGGAACGGACAGCAAGCCATACCGTTTCGGTTGACCCGCAGCCCGTAGTGTTCGGCAGCTTGTCTGACTGGGACAGCCGCCTTGATGGTTTCATAGATTGTCATTGAAAATCCTCCATTTCATAGTTTTGAAAAAGAAAAACACCCGCCGGGTGGCAGGTGCTTCGCTCCTTCTACTATGGTTATGCCAGATTTCGCAAAAAACAGGCTAATCGGAGGACAACCCTGTTTCAAAAAACAGGACAGCAGTAGATTTCTTCACATTTGGATGATATAATGATGGGAAAAGGAAAACAGGACAGGAGGACGAATATGAATCAGAAATTGATGACGCTGGATTTCTGGCAGGATACGGTCATCTACGAAGCGAAAACGCTGCCCACCGGCACACTTGCCTGTGATGCGCTGAATGTATCCGCCGATACACTTGCCCGGATGAACGAGCAGTGCGACAAAATCAATCTGCTTCTGGGGAAGCTGAACGACGCACAGGACGCTTCGGCATTGTTTCCTATGGTAAGAGAAGCTGCGCTGACGATGCTTGATATTCTCAGCGTTACCCCTCCGTTTTCCTATATGGACATTCCAAAGCACCGGGAACGGATTCAGACGGTCTTTACTGCGGAGAACGCACAAAAATATGTAGAGTTCGCAATAAAGGCAACAACCAATTCATTGCCTTTTGAGGAAGTCCCCATGTATGCGGATGCCATGATGCTTCAACGCTACACGGCAGTTTTCGGGCATCTGGCGTACTCCCTTGGTGAGTATCAAAAGGCTATGCTTGATTTTGCTGAAAAAACGGATGGAAATGAAGCAGATCGTACAGCAGAAGGATTTGCAAAGCTGTTTGGTACCTGTTTTCCACCGGAGTTCTCCGTTACGGAGGGCAATGCCTGGATGGCTGCATCCAATAACTCTGTCCAGTATGTTTCTGCGCTCCGTCCCGGCTATGATGTGCCGATGCTGGTCAAGCGGATGCACTTCCTTACTTTTGTGGGGATGTTCCGTACGGACTTGTTTGAGGGTCTGTGCGTGGGTCACGCACCAAAGAAATGTCGTATCTGCGGCAAATGGTTCCTGACCACCAATGCAAGGCATACCAAATACTGCGGCGGATATGCGCCGGGGGACAAGCTGCACCGCACCTGTCGGCAGATCGGCAATCTGAAAGGCAGAACCCAGAGAGAACTTGCGGATGATCATCCGCTGAAACAGATATATGAGAAGCGGCTGAACACCATAAACCGATATATCAAGCGTGGCACACTGGATGCGGAACTTGCCAAGGCGATGAAAAAGCTGGCAAAGGATAAGATGCTCCGGGCAATCAGTGATGTTGCCTATGCCCGTGGGGATTATGAAACGGAAATGGAACAGGACGCTTTGCAAAGTGAAGCTGAAAAGAAAATTTGAAGTTGTGGAGGTGAAATGAAGTGGAAATAACGCCAAATGGTTTACAAAAAGAATTGACGACTTTGCTATCAGAGCTGGTTTTTGATACAGGATTTAAAAAGAAAAAAATCGGATGGTTAACTCGAAAGGTTGGAGAATGTGAACAATTTTTTACTATCACTTTCACAAGGGATCGTGGTTTGCCGGGGAATCTCTATTCTGTAAATTTTACGCTTTCATTTACATATAAAGAGGTAGATAGACTTACAAGTTTATTTTTAGGAATGGAATATGACCCTAAGTGGTCTACGGGTGCATGGATGTTCTATACACAAATTCCAAACTACACAATGAGCACGTTTAAGTATTGTTCCGATGAACCTATGCAGACTTATGCTGAACGCATTGCAAATTACTTTAGAAAATATGCACTTCCGTATTATGAGAAAATTGATACGTTAGAAAAAGTTGCAAAAATCTTTGAACAAACTGCATCCGCAAAAGACAGCGATAAAGCGAGAAACTTTTTTGTTGTCCGCCGTTTGCGGGGGAGTGAAGATGATTGCTGTTATGCGGCGATACTTTGCGTGCAAGGAAAATGGAACAAATTGAGAGACTTTCTTCCTAT
>CAMGCA010000257.1 GCA_946011705.1 uncultured Clostridia bacterium
CGGAAATGATCTGCTCGTCAGCGGTCAGGGTCTTCTCGTTCACGCTGTAAACGATGGGCTTCAGGTCGTTGCCAGCAGGAGCGGAAATAACAACCTTCTTAGCGCCAGCGTCGATGTGAGCCTGGCTCTTAGCCTTGGAGGTGTAGAAGCCGGTGCACTCCAGAACAACGTCAACACCCAGCTCGCCCCAGGGCAGCTCAGCAGCGTTGGCCTTGGCGTAGATGGTGATCTTCTTGCCGTCAACAACAATGTTGTCCTCGCCAGCCTCAACGACATGGCCCTGAGCAGCGTAGTTGCCCTGAGTGGAATCGTACTTCAGCAGGTGAGCCAGCATCTTGGGGGAGGTCAGATCGTTGATGGCAACAATCTCGAAGCCCTCAGCGCCGAACATCTGACGGAAAGCCAGACGGCCGATACGGCCAAAACCGTTAATTGCAACTTTGACAGACATGGTAATTCCTCCATTTTTATTACTGCCTTTGGCAGCAAATTTACTTTTTTATGTACGCATTCGATATCACCGTACGGATTTATGATACCATACCCTTCCAGTGTTGTAAACTGTTAATTTTGTACAAATCCGACTTTTGATAATATTTTTTCGGTGCAAACTGCTCATATAATCTTACCGCTGTTTTATCGCGGACATTTGTCCGCCAAGCGCACACGAAAAGGGCGGAAATTCGATGCTTTCCGCCCTTTCCAATCTCAGTATTCCACAGATCCGTCCTCGGGAAGGATGGCGATGTAGGTATTGCCCACACCCATCTGCAGCTCCTGGCCGTCCTCGGTATAGAAGAGGAAGGGCTCTCTTTCTCCGTTGCAGGTCCAGCTGATCGGAATCAGCTTGCCGCCGTTGGCATAATAACCAGTGCCGCCGGCTTCAAAGTCGGCATAGTGATACAGGCCCTCATTGGTTACCTTGGCAGAAAGAATCAGCACATTGGTAAATGCCTCGGTTTCGCCGGAAATCTGATCCTGCATGACCTTGCCGTACTGGCTCCAGGCATACTTGCCCAGCTCGGCATCATAGGTCATAATGGTGTCCTTCTTGGCCTTCTTGTAATTTAAGTGGATCGTAATGCTTTCGGCATCCTCGCCGTCAGCGGGTACACCGTCCTCGGTGAAGTTGAAGCCGTAGCCCCGCTCCAGCGTGGTATCGTAACCGGCAAACTCCGCGTACTCCTTAATGCCGGCGCCGATGCCGAAAAGACTGTTCTCCAGGCTGCGGCGGTACTGCTTGTCCCTGTAGGAGGTGGTGACATTCTGCATCACGTCCCAGTTCTCCACATTGAAATTCTCGATATTCCGCTCCGCGGCGTCCCGCAGTGCGGTGTTGGAGCCGCCGGCGTGGGCCACAATCAGGCCATAGTGCTGGGCAATCTGGTTGAAAATGGGCCGGGTGGAACGCATGGAGCCGATGGCTTCCACATCCTCGATGTTGCTGAACAGCGCCAGGCAGCGAACGATGTTGTTCATATTGACGTAGCTCTCAAACACCACGTCCGCCTTGCACAGGTTCACATGGGGAATATTCTCCCGCATATTGCTGATCGTGCAGGCAAAGAGACGGTCGGTAAAGGGCTCGTCAATGATCTCGCCGTTCAGGGGGTTGCGGTAGACCGGGGGTTCCGTGGCCTCAGTGGTGGGCTCGGTGGTGGGTTCCTCCGTGGTCTCCGCCACGGTGGGCGCAGGCTGGGTCGCCTCAGCCTTGGGGGCTTCCGTCCCGCCGCAGCCGCAAAGCAGCAGCGTCAGGATCAGCAGCAGCGCAGTGATTCGTTTCATTCATCTCATCCTTTCACTTTTCCGAAATGGTATGATAATTGCCGGAAAACGGCAGTCTATCCTATTGTTCCTCGGTAGTCTCCTCCACGCGGATATCCTCCATATTTTTACCCATGGAGTAGTAGAACACATTATCTCGGGAGGGGTTCAGATCCGGCAGCTCGCCCCGATGGGCGTATACGTTGTAATAGCCGAACATCAGTGGGATGATTCTGCCGTCCTCCGCCAGCTTCTGATAGAAATTGTAGAAGTTGCCGGTATCCTCCAGGGCCTTCAGGCACATATTGTAGAGGATCTCGTGGGCCAGGCCGCCACGGCCCATTTCGCCGTAGGGGCGGAAGAACTCCGTCAGATCCATGTCCGGACTGAGCCGGGTCATGCCCAGATACATATCGTAGCTGCCCGCCACCACAATGTTCTTAAAGGTGGAGCTATTGGCCTCCAGGGTGGCGCAGGGCAGGCCCAGATCCGTCAGATTGCTGGCGATTTCTCGAGCAATTCGGGTTCGGGCAGAGTCGTCGGAGTTCACCAGAAGCCGCAGCTCTTTGTCCTGGCCGTCCTTCTGGGGAATCCGGTAGCTGGACAGCCTGTCAATGAATTTCAGCGGGTCATAGGCGTACTTTGCCGCCAGGCTTTTGTTGTAGAAGGAAGCCGAGGGCGGACAGGGCAGGGTCACCGTATCCACCAGTCCCTTATAGGCAGACTGGGCCAAAGTTTCCCGATCCAGGCCGTAGGTCAGGAAGGTTCGCAGCGTACCGTCATCAAAATGCTCGGAATAGAGAATGTTGCAGCCGATGTAGAGCATATAGCCGCTCTCGATCTCCCACAGCTCATAGTCGCAGCGGTATTCGGCGAAGGAGTCGCTCATGGGGTTGGTGCACACCACGCTGACGGAATTCTCCCCATTAAACTGGAAGGCATCACGAACCTCGGCGGGGCTGCTCACCGGCACCAGACTGATGGTCAGGTCACGGGCAGGGATCTTCAGTCCGCCGCACCACCAGTCGGGATCCCGCTGGAGCACCGCGCCGCCGCTGTTCTCGACAAACACATAGGGGCCGCTTCCGGTGGGAATCTGGCCCGGGGCGGTCATATCCACATCCGACGCCTTTACAATGGGCACATCCAGCAGCAGGGGCAGGTTCTGCATGTCCGTATCCGCCTGGAACAGAATGCCGCCGTCCTCTGTAGCTTCCACATTCAGCAGATGCTTGTAGAAGCGGTACTTATAATAGTCGTTCTCCATGGCCTTCTGATAGGTCGCCACCACGTCCGCCGGAGTAACTCTGGAGCCATCGGAGAAGGTAGCGCCCTCCTCCAGATAGAAGGTCCAGTTCCGGTTGTTGGAGGAGACTTTATAGCTGGCGCAGAGAATGGGCGTCACGTTCTTCTTGCTGTCCACGGCGAACAGGCCCTGATACATCAGCGACATCAGCACTCGGTTGGTGTAGTCGCTGCCGAAAATCGGGTTCAGGGACCGGTCCGGGTAGTAGGCCAGCACCAGATTCTGGGCATCCTCCTCTTCCTCGGCTTCCGTAGGCTCCTCGCCCTCCATCAGAATGGCGTCGCCGGTGGGCGTATAACCCGAATTGTCAATATTCCGGGAGCAGCCAGTCAGCAGCGTCAGAAGAAGCCCCAGCGTCAGAAGCAGACAGACGATCCTTTTCATCGGCAAACCTCCTTGCAGCAAATTACCGCGCCCTGAGAGCCCCGCTCTCCATGGCTTGCCCGGTGGGACCAGAACCGGTTGCACTGGCAGTAGGTGCACACATCACTGATTTCAATATGCGCCACTCCCGCCCGGCGAAGGGCCAGAGCGATCAACCCAAACAGAACCACAAAAAACAAAACACCCCGAAAATCGAACAACGCAACCCCCACCGCCC
>CAMGCA010000258.1 GCA_946011705.1 uncultured Clostridia bacterium
CTGCTCAGCCGCCAGATTCTCCACCAGATCCGCCATGGGATCTCCTTTGACTGCCATACTGGCAGCATTCCAGGGACTGCCAGAAGCGGCAGTGGGGTAGACACCAACGGTATGGTCAACAAAATAGGGAGCGAAACCGGCATCTTTGATCTGGCTGTCGTTCAGATTTCTCGTCAGCTGATGGACAATGGCTCCAATCATTTCCAGATGACCCAATTCTTCTGTACCAATGTCCGTCAACAGGCCTTTCAATTCATCAAAGGGCATGGAGTATCGCTGAGACAGATATCGCAGGGACGCTCCCAGCTCTCCGTCCGGCCCGCCGTATTGGGAAATGATGATTGCCGCAAGTCGGGGATTGGTATTGGCAATTTTTACGGGATATTGCAGTTTTTTATCATAAATAAACATGATCAAGCCTCCTTGTTCCCGCAGTATTCCCAGGGCCATGGATCATCCAGCCAGCTGTAAGTCTCGGATTGGGCCGGCATACCGTGGGTTAGGGGACCATGCTCCCGGATATACAGCTGCCTGCACTTTTCATACATCTTCTGGTATTCCCGATACAGGTTCAGCGCTTCCTGATCATCCCGATGCGTGTCCAGATAAAGTGCCAGCTCCTGTACGGCAAATCCCAGCGCCTGAAGCTCAGCTTGGGTAGTTGCCGGCAGTTCATATTGATTGACCATGCCCATGAAGGGAAGATCCAGGCCTGGGAAAAGTGTGCCCCGAACCAGTCCCTTTTTCGCTTCATATTTCGCGGGGTTTTCCATCTGGAAAGGGACATAAGGATTGGCCAGCGGCGCCATGGCTGGTAAACGTCCATCACGATAGGATGGTTCCTGATTTTGTCTGTCCAAATTCGATACCTCCTGCAAGATAGAGTCGGATTTTCGTCCGGGCTATCCTATGTTTTCTCCTTGCGGAATGTTCAGAAAACACCAGAAGCGGCATAGAAATTTCTGGAGGTGGTACGCTTGAAGCGATGGCATTATTTTTTGTTTTGTGTGATGACCATGTCTCTGATGATGATGTGCGCTTACTGGGGCAGCAGAGCGGTGACCGTGATTTCCGAGACCCTTCCCTTTGAGCGGGAGCACTGCGTTGTGATCGATCCCGGTCACGGGGGAGAGGATGGCGGCGCGACCTCCTGTACCGGGCGTATGGAGAGTGAATATAATCTGGCAATTTCCCGCAGACTGGATGACTTGCTGCATCTGCTTGGCTATCAGACCCGCATGACCCGAAAGTCAGATGTTTCGATTTACACCACCGGCGATACCATTGCCAGGAAAAAAATCTCAGATTTGAAGGAACGGGTCAGAATTGTCAATGAAACCAGCAACGCACTGCTTGTCAGCATCCATCAGAATCAGTTCGGCGATTCCCGTTACAGCGGTGCGCAGGTATTCTACGCGCATACCGAGGGCAGCCAGGAGTTGGGGCGGCAGCTGCAAACGCAGCTGGTTTCCGCGCTCAATCCGGGCAGCAATCGAAAAAGCAAGCCAATCAGCGGGGTCTATCTGATGGAAAAAATCAGTTGCACAGGCGTTCTGATTGAATGTGGTTTCCTTTCGAATCCCCGGGAAGAAGCCAGACTCCGGGACAGTGACTACCAGAAAAGGCTGTGCTGCGTCATTGCGGCGGTGATCAGTCAACATCTTTCGAACACTTGACCGTATCGTGTTTTACTGGTATAATCCGTGGCAGAAAAGAATCTGTCGGAGGTCAACGTATGGCAAAGACAAAATCCGTCTTTTTCTGCACCAATTGCGGAAATGAGACACCCAAGTGGATGGGCCGATGTCCCAGCTGCGGCGCTTACAATACCATGGAGGAACACGTTGAAAAGCCGTCTGTCCCCGGGAAGGGGAAGGCCGCGCCTGTGGGAATGAGCCGCAGACCTCAGCGTATCCGGGAGGTGGATGGTGACGGAGAAATCCGTTTCTCCACCGGCATGGGAGAGCTGGACCGGGTTCTCGGCGGCGGTGCGGTGGCAGGTTCCCTGGTTCTGGTGGGCGGCGCACCCGGCATCGGAAAGTCCACGCTGCTGCTTCAGATCTGCAACAGCCTGTGCAGCGGGAGGAGAGTGCTGTATGTCTCCGGTGAGGAGAGTGAGCGCCAGCTGAAGCTCCGCGCGGAGCGGCTTGGCGTGTCTCCTGAAGACCTGTTTATCCTATCCGAAACACGTCTGTCGGATATCGTGGATACTGTGGACGAGATGAAGCCGGATATTCTGATCGTTGATTCCATTCAAACTCTTTACAACGAAAATAATGATTCCTCCCCTGGCAGTGTTTCTCAGGTCAAGGACTGCACTATGACCATGATGCAGCTGTCCAAGGCCCAGGGTATTACCGTGTTTGTGGTTGGCCATATCAATAAAGACGGAAACATTGCCGGCCCCAAGGTGCTGGAGCATATGGTGGACTGCGTTTTGTACTTTGAAGGCGATCCGAATACCTCCTATCGGCTGCTGCGGGCGGCGAAAAACCGATTTGGCTCAACCAATGAGATCGGTGTGTTTGAGATGCTGGATACAGGCCTTGAGGAGGTGCCAAATCCGTCCCAGATGCTGCTGGAGGGACGGCCAGAGGGCGCCAGCGGCACCTGCGTTGCCTGCGTGATGGAGGGAACCCGTCCTGTGCTGGCAGAGGTTCAGGCGCTGATCGCCAAGACCACTTTCAATGTTCCCCGCCGGGCCGCAGATGGATTTGACTTTAATCGGGCGGTGCTGCTAATGGCAGTCGCCGAAAAGCGGGCCGGAATGAAGCTCAGCGCGTTTGACGCTTACATTAACGTCATCGGTGGGTTACATTTGGATGAACCGGGGGCTGACCTGCCGGTGGCGCTGGCAATCGCTTCGTCTTATCGGGATGTGCCCATTGCGGATGATCTGGTTGCCATCGGAGAGGTGGGCTTAACGGGAGAAATTCGCGCTGTTTCTCATCTTTCCCAGCGTTTGGGGGAGGTATCCCGTCTGGGCTTTCAGAAGTGTATGATTCCCAGGAGCGGCTCGGACAAGGTGGAAATCCCCAAGGGATTAACTGTGTATCGGGTGCGAAATCTTCGTGAAGCGATTGAAACGGCTCTATAATCATGAATCGGCTGCCCAACCGGGCAGCCGATTTTTTATCGGTTGGAAAGGCCGATTGCCTTATCCAGAATGGCATTCGCAGCCTCATCCTTGGAAAGCAGAGGCAGTTCCGTTGTCTCCGTTTGCGTAATCATGGTAATGACATTGGTATCCACGCCAAAGCCGGCGCCGGGAACCTTCAGATTGTTGGCGCAGATCATATCTACCCGCTTTTTCTGGAGCTTCGCCCGGCTGTTTTCCAGCATATCCCTGGTCTCCATGGAAAAACCGCAAATAATCTGATTTTCTTTGCGGTGCTCTCCCAGATATCCCAGAATGTCCTGCGTCCGTTTCAGGGGAATCTGCATATCTGCGTCGTGCTTTTTGATTTTGTCATCCGCGTACTGAACAGGCGTATAATCCGCCACGGCCGCCGCCATGAAAATAAGGTCAGATTGGGGAGCATGGGCAGTAACCGCTTCAAACATATCCTGCGCGGATACGATGGGAACCAAACGGACAAAGGGCGGGGGAGCAATGGAGACCGGGCCGGAAACCAACGTGACCTCCGCGCCCCGGAGCATCGC
>CAMGCA010000259.1 GCA_946011705.1 uncultured Clostridia bacterium
GCTCTGCCATCTACGGCGGCAGCTTCAACCTGTTCTCCGTCACCATGAAGAAAATGGGTCTGGAAACCACCTTCATTGACCCCGACTGCACCGAGGAGGAGCTGAACGCCGCCTTCCGGCCCAACACCAAGGCCGTCTTCGGCGAGACCATCGCCAACCCCGCCCTGACGGTGCTGGATATCGAGAAGTTCGCCAAGGCTGCCCACGCCCACGGCGTTCCCCTGATCGTGGACAACACCTTCTCCACCCCCATCAACTGCCGCCCTATCGAGTGGGGCGCGGATATCGTCACCCACTCCACCACCAAATACATGGACGGCCACGCCTCCTGCGTGGGCGGCTGCATCGTGGACGGCGGCAAGTTCGACTGGACGGCCCACGCCGACAAGTTCCCTGGGCTGTGTACCCCCGACGACAGCTACCACGGCGTGACCTACACGGAGCGTTTCGGCCTTGGCGGGGCCTTCATCACCAAGTGCACCGCCCAGCTCATGCGGGACTTCGGCTGCGTCCAGTCCCCCCAGGTGGCCTACGTTCTGAATCTGGGCCTTGAGAGCCTGCCCTTCCGCATGAAGCAGCACTGCGCCAACGCCCAGGCCATCGCGGAGTACCTCAAGGGACACGAGAAGGTCAAGTGGGTCAAATACTGCGGCCTTGAGGGGGACAAGTATTACGAGCTGGCGAAAAAGTATATGCCGAACGGCTCCTGCGGTGTCATTTCCTTCGGCCTGCACGGCGGACGCAAGGCGGCGGAAACCTTCATGAAGCACCTGAAGCTTGGCTCCATCGAGACCCACGTTGCGGATTCCCGCACCTGCTGCCTGCACCCCGCGTCCTCCACCCATCGCCAGATGACCGACGCGGAGCTGGACGCCGCCGGGGTTGGCGCTGACCTGATCCGGCTGAGCTGCGGTCTGGAAAACGCGCAAGACCTCATTGCCGATATCGCCCAGGCGCTGGAAAACGTGTAATTTGGAGAGTAACCCATGCCCATTCAGATACCCAATGACCTCCCCGCGGCGGAGACCCTGAAAAATGAAAACATCTTTGTCATGAACCAGACACGGGCGCAGACCCAGCACATCCGCCCCCTGGAAATCGTGCTTCTCAACCTGATGCCCACGAAGATCGTCACCGAGACCCAGCTGAGCCGGGTTCTGGGAAACACCCCCTTGCAGGTGCATCTGGAGCTGATGATGATTTCCAGTCATAAGTCCAAAAACACCCCGGAGGAGCACCTGCTGTCCTTCTACAAGACCTTTGACGAGCTGAAGGAGCGGAAATTTGACGGCATGGTGATTACCGGCGCTCCTGTGGAGAACCTGCCCTTTGAGGAAGTGGACTACTGGGACGAGCTGGTGCGGATTATGGAGTGGAGCAAAACCCACGTCCATTCCACCTTCCACATCTGCTGGGCGGCCCAGGCGGGACTTTACTACCACTACGGCATCCAGAAGAGAAGCTTGCCCGAAAAGCTCTTCGGTGTGTATCCCCACCACGCGGACTACAAGCGGGCCATCCTGCTGCGGGGCTTTGACGATACCTTCTGGGCCCCACACTCCCGGCATACCACCATCGACCGGGCGGATGTGGAGGCCGTGCCCGGGCTGAAGATTCTGGCCTCCTCCGACGAGGCGGGGGTGTACATCATCATGAACAAGGAGGGCCGCCAGATTTTCGTCACGGGCCACTCCGAGTATGACCCGGACACCCTGGAACGGGAGTACCTGAGAGACAAAGCGCAGGGCTTGCCCATCCACGTCCCTGTGAATTACTATCCAAATGATGACGACACCAAGCCTCCAATCGTCCGCTGGCGGGGCCACGGGAACCTGCTCTACAGCAACTGGCTGAACTATTTCGTCTACCAGACCACGCCCTATGACATCATGGCGGTGGGTCAGGAAGCCACTGTGGATTAGCTGCTAGTCGCCGCTGACAATGCGTTACGGACGCAGGAGATAGTCTTTGCGCCACTGGGTCTGCTCGATCGACAGTGCTGCCAATCCCTTCCCCTTGGGGCAATGTCATCAACTTAAGGAATCAGAGTCAACTAACGCTGTCATTGCGAGCCAGCGCGCACGCTGGCGTGGCAATCCGTTTCCCTTTACAATGTTGCTAATTCGTATGTGTTACCAAAGGAGAACGGATTGCCACGTCGCTGCGCTCCTCGCAATGACAGTGGTAGACGGTGTTTTATTGCTTAAGTTGAAGACATTGCCCCTTGGGGGGAGGGATCCATGAGGTAATCTATGACAAAAGCAATTCTATTCGACCTGGACGGCACCCTGCTCCCCATGGATCAGGAGGTGTTCGTCAGGGACTACTTAGGCCGCATGGCGGCCTTCCTGGCCCCCCACGGCTACGACCCCCAGAGCCTCATCAAGGCCGTCTGGGCGGGCACCGGGGCCATGGTGAAAAACGACGGCAAGGCCCTCAACGAGGACGTGTTCTGGTACGTCTTCAATTCCATTCTGGGCAGGGACGCCAAGCAGGACTTGGCCCTGTTTGAGGAATTCTACCGCACCGAATTCCAGAAAGCTAAGGACAGCTGCGGCTTCAACCCCGCCGCGGTGGAAGCCATCCGTCAGATCAAGGACATGGGCTATCGGCTGATTCTCGCCACCAACCCTCTGTTTCCTGCCATCGCCACCCACAGCCGCATCCGCTGGGCCGGTCTGAACCCGGAGGACTTTGAACTGGTCACCACCTACGAAAATTCCCAGTTCTGCAAGCCAAACCCCGATTATTACCGTGAAATTCTGGGAAAAATTGCACTGGACGGCTCCCAGTGCCTGATGGTGGGCAACGACGTGGGGGAGGACATGATCGCGGGAACGCTTGGCATGAAGACCTTCCTGCTCACCGACTGCCTCATCAACAAGACTGCCGAGGATATTTCGCAGTATCCAAACGGCAGCTTTCCGGAGCTGTTACACTACATTCGGAGTCTGTGAGTATGGTGTTTCTTGTGGTTCTGTGCCTGGCGCTGGCCCTGTTGCTGGGCGGCGGGTACTATGCCTACCGTGTCGCTTTTTATTCGCCCAAAGCGGGCAGGGAAGACCTGCCGGTGCACAAGGGGAAGCAGTATGAGCCCCATCTGGAGGAAATCGCCCGGCTGCTGCAAACCATCATAGACCGGCCCTGCGAGCTGGTGTCCGTCACCTCCTATGACGGCCTGACCCTGTGGGGACGGTACTACCATGTATCTGACGGCGCGCCCCTGGATATCGCCTTCCACGGCTACCGCAGCGCGGGACTGACGGACTTTTGCGGCGGGGCGGAAATCAGCCGGGAGATGGGCCACAACCTGCTGCTCATTGACCAGCGCTCCCACGGGAAAAGTCAGGGCAGAACCATTTCCTTTGGCATCAAGGAGCGCTATGACGTGCTCAGCTGGGTTGACTACGCCCTGGAGCGGTTCGGTAAGGATACAAAAATCCTGCTCTACGGCATCTCCATGGGGGCCTCCACGGTGCTGATGGCGTCCGGGCTGCCCCTGCCGGAGAATGTGAAGGGAATCGTCGCCGACTGCCCCTATTCCAGCCCCATGAAGATTATTCTCTCCGTGGGCAGGAAAATGCGGATACCCGCCTGGGCAGCAGCGGTGTTCAGCTGGGCGGGCGCCAAGGTCTACGGGGGCTTTGACCTGCTGGAAGC
>CAMGCA010000260.1 GCA_946011705.1 uncultured Clostridia bacterium
TTGTTTCCGTCGGCGGGTGGTGTTGTTTTGTTATGGGGCGCTTTTTGGATTGTTCTGGTTCTGCTGCTGATAGCGGCAGCCCTGTTCCTTTCGGCTTATAATGAAATGGAGTCTCACGAAGCCCGAAACAGCGCCCAACAGGTCATTGCGCAGATGTGCCAGACCCTCCCCACGGAAACCGCTGCTGAAACCGAAGCCCCGGCCATTCCGGAATATCTGCTGGACGCCGATCGGGAGATGCCGGTGCAAACCATCAACGGCCGGGATTATATTGGGGTACTGACCATCCCATCTTTGGAGCTGGAGCTGCCGGTGCTCAGCCAGTGGGATTACCCGGCGCTGAAGGTGGCCCCCTGCCGCTATTCCGGCTCCCTGTATCAGGACAACCTGATCATCTGCGCCCACAACTACGCTTCCCACTTTGGAAAGCTGAAAAACCTCCGGGTGGGAGATACCGCGATTTTTACCGATATGGATGAAAACGTCGTCAGCTTTCAGCTGGCGGCACAGGAAACCATCCAGCCCGAGGATCTGGAAGCCATGGAAGCAGGAGACTGGGATCTGACCCTGTTTACCTGCACCGTCGGCGGACAGAGCCGTGTTACCGTACGATTTGTCCGGGAAGATCCCTAAGCTGTTATTTCAACTGTGTGGTACCGTGATAACAGAGACATGGGCACCTTTTTCCCGCCGGAATGCCGCAGGCGTTGTTTGTGACAGACATGGACAGTACCCCGTATTGCCAGACGTGACATTTGGCATCAGAACCGCATCGGACTGCCCGCAATAGGGGCAATCAAATTTTTTGAGACGTGCGGTTTCCTGACTGACAAGATTTTCTTATCAGAAGGATGAAATTTTACCCATGTAACGACAACATGCACCTGGCTCTGGCACTTTTTGTTGCAATTTGGCGTGGCTGTGGTATACTGATTGAAAATAATGTTTTCGGAGGCGGGAACCATGGGCATTTTGGTAATCGGCATGATTTTCGTGGATATCAAGGGCTACCCGGAGGCAACCTTTATCCCCACCGGACGCAATGTGGGCAGGGTGGAGCGGCTCCACGGCGGCGTGGGGCGGAACGTGGCGGAGGACATCGCCAACTGCGAGCTGCGGCCCACGCTGCTGAGTCTGACCGACGAAAGCGGCGATGGGGAAGACGTTCTGAAGAAGCTCCGCAACCATAAGGTGAATACAGACTACATCCGCAAAACCCGGGATGGTCTGGGCACCTGGCTGGCAGTCTTCGACAATGCCGGGGATGTGGCGGCTTCCATTTCCAAACGCCCGGATATGCTTCCCCTGGCGGAAGTTCTGGATCGTCAGGGCGATGAAATTTTTGCCGGGGCGGACAGCGTCATCGTGGAGATTGACCTGGATAAGGAGATTTTCAAGCGGGTGTTCCGGTTGGCCCGGAAGCACGGAAAGAAAGTCTATGCGGTGGTTGGAAATATGAGTGTGGCGCTGGAACGCCGGGATTTTATGAAATCCACGGACTGCCTGGTCTGCAACATTCAGGAAGCCGGACTGTTGTTTTTTGAGGATTATTCCGCCGCGAAACCGGAAGAAATGGTGGATATTCTGGCGAAAAAGATTGCCGCTGCCCAGATTCCGGGTATGATCGTGACCATGGGCGCCGATGGCGCGGTCTATGCCAGTCTCGCAGGGGAAAAGGGGTACTGCCCCGCCCGGAAGGTGGATGTGGTGGATACCACGGGGGCGGGAGACGCCTTCTGTGCCGGGGCGGTGATCGGAATGACCTACGGCAGCGGTATGCGGCAGGGCTGCGAGATCGGCTCCATGCTGGCGGCCTCGGTGATTGTGACCATGGAGGCGGTGTGTCCCCGGTTCCTGCCCCGGGAGCTGGGACTGAACCGAAATCCTGCGGAGGGCGTATGCGCTACAAGCGGATTTTGACGATTCAGGATATTTCCTGCGTGGGCCAGTGCTCTTTGACGGTGGCGTTGCCGGTATTGTCCGCCTGCGGCCATGAGACCTGTGTGCTGCCCACGGCGCTGCTGTCCACCCATACCGGCGGCTTTGGCAAGCCGGCGATTGTGCCTCTGTCCAATGCACTGCCCGAGATCGTGGAGCACTGGAAAGAGAATGGAATTACGTTTGACCTGATTCTGACGGGGTATCTGGGAAGTGTTTCCGCAATCCAGACTGCCATGCACATCATGGACACCATGCTGCCGCCGGGGGGAATGCTTATCACGGACCCGGCCATGGCGGATCACGGCAGTTTATATTCCGGTTTTGACGGGGATTACGTCCGGGAAATGAAGCAGCTGTGCGATAGGGCCGATGTGATTCTTCCGAATCTGACGGAAGCCGCGTTGCTGTCCGGGATGCCGTATGAGGACAGAACCGATGAAGCGTATGCCCGGCAGCTTTTGGAGCGCCTTCCCAATGACCGGGTGATTCTGACGGGAGTAGGGGAAACGGACACAGGCCTGCTCCTGCGGGACGGGGGAACCATCAGACGCTATGCCCACCCCAGACTGCCGGGCAGCTTCAGCGGCACCGGCGACCTGTTTGCCGCCGCCTTTACCGGGGCGCTGGCGGCAGAAAAAGGAGTGTATGAATCCGCCCGGATCGCGGCAGACTTTACTTACAGGTGCATACAATGTACCGCGGCGGAGCCTGCCCATTGGTACGGCGTCAAATTCGAGCCGGCGCTGCCGGAGTTGATGCAAATGCTGGGGATCAAGTGAAGGGTGCTGATCGGTTTTACTCAGCTGATTGACAAATTGGAATTTGGCGGCGAGTCGCCGCTGACAATGCGTCACGGACGCTGGATGGTTATCCTACATCCTTTGGGCCCCTCGACCGGTAAGTAGTTATGAAAATTGGAATTTGGTGCACTAAAATACCCGTATGTCATTGCGAGCCAGTGCGCACACTGGCGTGGCAATCCGCATCCCCTTACGCGTCTGGATGACGAAAATGCCAAAAGGAGAACGGATTGCCACACCAGTGACATCGGTCACTGGTTCGCAATGACAACCTTTGTCGTGGTGCGGTGCAACTCGCCAAATTCCAATTTATCGCTCTGCTGATTTAACACAATAAGCATTACTTTCTATTTTATATTGTAACCCCCGGGAGAAGATTTGTCAACCAGTTCCGTTTGCCGGGGCGTTGCACGCTTACACGCTTTGCACGCGTGTTTTGGGTTCAGCCCCACACCGAACCGACAGCCTTCGACAGCGTCCCCAATGCCTTGGCGAGGGCATCAACTTAAGCACCGGAGTACCGTCTACCACTGTCATTGCGAGGAGCGCCGCGACGTGGCAATCCGCTTCCCCTGGTAAACGCTGCAATTCCACAGATGTTACCAAAGAAGTACGGATTGCCACGCCAGTGTGAGCACTGGCTCGCAATGACAGGGAAATCGGACCCTGGTTCCTTTAGTTGATGCCATTGCCGCTTGGGGAAGGCTTACATCCTCGGGCAAATCCGGATTCCATGATAGCCTCTGGCCCGGCGGCCGTTGCCTATGGAGATATTGGTGCTGTAGGTCAGGCCGAAGCGGCTCTGGTTCTGGTTCAGGTACTGGATGAGGCTGGTGCTGCTCATGGGTGTCACGGCGTTGTCGTCGCACCAGTCCCTGTACACCCCGTACAGCGCCCGGGAGGAGGCGGTGCCCT
>CAMGCA010000261.1 GCA_946011705.1 uncultured Clostridia bacterium
GTCCACAACGCCCTGCAAAAGCACCCGTTCCCCTTCCAGGCCCTCGCCGTAATGGCTGCCGTCATCCAGTATGGAAAATTTGAACTCCCGAAGACAGGGTGCCCCGGCGAGAAGCTTTCTTCCCGGCTCCGTCCGGAAAAAGCGCGCCAGCTTTTCCGGATTGACCAGCGCTCCCTGCTCCTGCGTCAGAAACCCTTCCGTAACGAGTCGCTGGATTTCCAATGCTACTGAATGAGCATCCCCGCAATTCTCATATTTCAGGTATTGCAGGGCGGCGTGCATGGCACTGCCATAGCTTTTACCCTGAGACTGTGCTGACAAGAAGGCGGGCTGTCGCCAGCTTCGCTCCGGTGCTTTGGGTGGCTCGGCATTTTCAGCCGCTTCCGCGTCTTTGACCCGGCCTTTTCGTCCCGTGGCTGTCTGCTTTGAGGGCGTGTGCGTTGCCGGAACATGGTCATACCGGAAATTCAGCGCTTGGCGAAGCTGGACTTCCAGTTCGTCAGGAAGCACAGAGGCATTATCCGAAACAGCAAAGGAAGTGTGGGTCTCCACCTGCACTGCGGGCGTATCGATTTTCCACAAACAATCACTGAGCACTGTTTCCGCGGGGCGGCCCCCCAGAACGTGCAGCGCACCTGCTTCCCGTCTTCCCATTGCCGCAAGAAGCACCCAGTCGCCCATACCGGGCGCGTCCTGCCCCACCAGCCGGCCCCCGTCAAAGTCCCGGCGCAAGGCGATAGCCTGCAAGTCCGAGACTAGGCTCTGGGAGGCGTAGGTCATCACCAGACGATCCTTCGCCCGGGTCATAGCAACGTACAGCACCCGCATTTCCTCCGAAACGCTCTCCGATGCCATCTTTACGGCAATGGCACGCTTGGCAAGGGAAGGATATCGAATCCGATGTTCGGTGTCCGCGCTGGATAATCCCAGCCCCAGCGTCCGGTCACACAGGATCTGTGCCCGCAGGTCCTCCTGGTTGAACCGCCGGGACAGGTTGCACAGAAAGACCACCGGGAATTCCAGGCCCTTGGACTTATGGATGCTCATGATATTTACGCAGTCCCCTCCGGCGCTGCCCGCTGTCACAAGGCCCCGCTCCTCCATCCGGTCCAGATGCTCCAGAAACTGGGAAAGTTCCCGCAAGGCGCCCTTCTCAAAATCACAGGCGTACTGATAAAAGGTCTGAATATTCGCGGTTTTGGCTTCTCCCCCGGGCATTGCCCCAAAAACGCTGTCCATGCGGGTCAGCAGCAGGCATTTCTCCATCAGCCCGGTCAGGGTGCTGCGCTTTGCCTCAGCACGCAAGGTGTTCAGCGTCGTCAGGAAGGCTTCCGCTTTCTCGTGTCCGCTGGACGCCAGCGCTTCATAGAAGCTTCCCTTTTTCTGTTTCCCGCGGATTTGTGCCAGATCCTCTGCGGTAAAACCGAAGACCGGGCTTGCCAGCACGCTGATCAGGGGGATGTCCTGCCGGGGATTCATGACCGTTTGCAGGAGGCTTCGGAAGGTTCCGATCTCCTGGGTTTGCAGCAGATCCGTGCCGCCGCCGGTGGAGCCGCGGATTCCTTGGGCTTCCAGCGCCCGCTGGAAATACCCGCCGGCGCTGCCGGGAGAGCGAAGAAGAATTACAATATCTCCCGGCTCTACCGGGCGAAGGGTGTCACCGTCCCGTACCGGTGTACCGGCATCCAGCATTTCCCGAATCCGCCCGGCTACGAAGGCCGCTTCCTCCCCATAGGTATCCTCCACGGTTTCCAATGCGTACAGCTCCACACCCGGGTCCGGCAGCGAAATATGAGCCACGCCCTCCCGCAGCGCTTCCGCCTCCGTATAATAAAGGCCTCCCACTTTGGGTGTCATACAGCAGGAAAAAACATGATTCACGCTCTCAATGACCTCCGCACCGGAACGGAAATTGTGGCTGAGCAGCACCTTTCTTCCCTGCCCCGGCTGAGCACCTTCGGCAGGTTCGTAGGATTCGTACTTTTCCAGGAAAATCCCCGGGTCGGCCAGACGGAACTGGTAGATAGACTGTTTCACATCCCCAACGAGGAAGCAGTTCTGCTTTTCCCGGCTCAGCACGGAAAAGATTGCGTCCTGCACGCCGTTGGAGTCCTGATACTCGTCCACCAGAATCTCCCGGTATCTGCCGCCGATCTCTGCAGAGGCAGCCGTGGGGCTTGTCCGTGATTTGCCCAGCAGCAGGTCAAGGGTGCTGTGTTCCAGATCGCTGAAATCCAGAATCCGGCGGCTTCGCTTGGCAGCCCGATAATCCCGGTCAAACTGCTCCACCAGCCCGGCAAGTCCTCTGGCGCCATCTGCGGACTGGGCCAAATCGGCAAGAACCTGCGCCGAATCGTCAGAAAAGTTTTTCAGCTTCCGCTCCAGGCCTGCCTTGCAGCCCTTCCGGGCCGCTTTGACCCGCTCTGCCAGCTCCAAATCCACATTTTTCTTGGGGAACACCAGTCTGCCGTAGTCGATGGACCGTTTCTTCACAATGCCGTCCCATGTGTTTTCTTCCCGCAGGGCTTGGAGCTGATACAGGGTGTCCCGCAGATTGATGGCCGCTTTCTCCATACCTTCGCTGGCTGACAGCTGATTGGCGCAGGCCTCGATCACAGAAATCTGACAGTCCAGATAGTCGTGAAGATCATCAATCAGGTATTTTCCCCAGATGGTTTCCGAAGCGTCCACCGCGTCCTCCGCGTCCAGCAGCGTCAGACAGGTATCCAGCCACTGTTTGGGGTTCAGGTGGCATCTGGCGCTGTCATAGACCTTTTCAATAATCTGGGGCACCAGTCGGTCGTCCCGTCCAAGGCCCTGGGTATCCACAAAGGCCCGGAAGTCCGGGTCTTCGGCCTGCGCGTAGGCCCTGTCCAGCAAATCCTTCAGCACCTGTTCCCGAATCTCCCGACATTCATTTTCGTCCGCTACCCGAAAATCCGCGGGAATATCCAACCGGTAGGCATATTCCCGGAGAAGATCGCCGCAAAAACCGTGGACTGTGGAGATTTTTGCCAGAAACAGCCGCTGCATCTGCTTCTGCAAATGCCTGTTTTCCGGCCTTTCGGCAATGCACTGGCTCAGCTTCGCCGCGATCTTCCCACGCAGCTCCGCCGCTGCCGCTTTGGTATAGGTGATAATCAGGAAATCATCCAGATTGGCAGGGTCATGGACATCGGTCAGGTAGGTCATGAGCCTGTCCACCAACACCTTGGTTTTGCCGGAGCCGGCAGCGGCGGATACCAGCAGCTTCCCACCCCGGTTATGCACTGCCAGCGACTGCTGGGGCGTCAGCTTATCTGCCATGGGATTTCTCCTCCTTTTCGATTTCCTCCCAGAACCGCTGGGCGGTCATTGTCTTATAATTCCGCCGTCCGGTCACCTCGGCTTCGTGGCAGATGGGGCCGTAGGGACAGTAAGCGCAGGCGCTGTGGCTCGTGCCCCGGGTGTAGGGATTCGGCTCCACATTGCCGGAGGCAATGTCCTCCACCATACCGGACAGCACCCGGAAAACAAAATCCTTCAGCTTTTTCAGCTGTTCTCTATCCGCAAGATCTCCCGAAATGGTGCCGTCCTTTTTTCGGGTGTAACACATACGGCTGGGGGCATCTCCCGGTTCCATGGCCTGCAATACCGCTTCATCGTTCAGCAGCAG
>CAMGCA010000262.1 GCA_946011705.1 uncultured Clostridia bacterium
AGGGCGAATCGAATTGACAATTGACAGTTGACAGTTGACAATTTTGGCGTTTTCCGGGATGCAGGAAAAAACCGTAATTGTCAATTTTCAATTGTCAATTGTAAATTGATTAGCAAAGGCGGGCGATTGGAAAAAGCGCAGCGGCTTTGGGAGCAAAGCCGCTGCGTCATTGCATCGGTGATTAGCCCTTCACGGCGTCCTTGTAAACACGGTTCAGAGCCACGGGGTGGAACTCAATGCCTTCCACGCCAGTCTTGATCATGTTGGCGTTGGCCTTGGTGTACAGGGGAACGATGACAGCCTGATCCATCACGATCTTCTCAGCGTCGTACATGGCGTTCCAACGGGCCTCGGCATCGGTGATGTAGGCGCCGGTGGTGCAGTCGGCGATGATGGCGTCGTACTCAGCATCGCTCCACAGACCGTAGTTGTTGGAGCAGCCGGTGATCCACATATTCAGGTAGGTCATGGGATCGGCGTAGTCGGGGCCCCAGCGGGTCAGGCAGACATCGTAGTTGCCATCCTGGATGTCGGCAACACGCTGCTTCTTGGGCTCGACCTTGATGTTCAGGGTCACGCCGGGCAGAGCCTTCTCCACCTGATCCTTGATAACGGCGGCCACGTTCTGGGTCTCGGTCTGATCCTCAACCAGCAGCTCGAACTCGAAGGTGTCGGTGCCCAGCTCGGCCTTGGCAGCCTCGTAGTACTCGGCAGCCTTGGCGGCATCATCGGCGCAGACATCGCTGAACATGGTCTGGTCAGCGGAGAAGTCGGAGCCATCGGGGCCGGCAGCAAACTGGGGAGGAACAGCGGTGTAGGTGGCAACGGAGCCATCCTTCACCACATCGCCAACGATGGACGCGCGGTTCACAGCGTTGCTCAGCGCCAGACGCATATTCTGGTTGTCCAGAGCGGGAACCTTGGCCATGTTCAGAGTCAGATACCACAGGTAGCCTGCACCGGTGATGGTCAGCTCGGGGTCACCCTCAACCTGCTCGACCTGATCGCCGGACAGCATGACGATATCCAGATCGCCGTTCTGATAGCTCATGTAAGCCTGCTGGCTGTCCTTGATGACCTGGTAGTTCAGGCCGTCCAGCTGAACCTTGTCAGCATCATAGTAGTCGGGGTTCTTTTCCAGGGAGAAGCTCAGAGCGGCGGGCTCATAGCTGGTCAGGACAAAAGCGCCGTTGCTCAGAACCGTCTCGGGGCTGGTGCCGAAGGTGCCGTCGGCCAGACCCTCAAAGTAGGCATGATTGACAGTGTAGAAGGTGTGGAAGTACATCAGGCTCAGGAAGTAGCTGACGGGAACCTCCAGCGTGACCTCCAGGGTCTTGCTGTCGATGGCCTTGACGCCCAGCTCGCTCTTGTCCATCTCGCCGGCGATGATGGCGGCGGCGTTCTTGATCTGGCCGATGTCGCTGAGCATATAGTTGTACTCGGAAGCCAGAGCGGGATCAACGGCCCGCTGCCAAGCGAAGACGAAGTCGTCGGCGGTCACAGGCTCGCCGTTGGACCAGTTGGCATCCTCACGCAGGTGGAAGGTGTAGCCGGATCCGTCCTCGCTCAGATACCAGCACTCCGCCAAACCCCGCATCGCAACCCCCTCGCCGTCCAACCGGGTCAGGCCGTCGGTGTAGTTGGCGATGACCTCAAAGCTGGTGCCGTCGGTGGCGACCTGGGGATCCAGGCTTTCCACCTCGACCTCGACCATCACGTTCAGAACCTTGTCACCGTCGGAAGCGGCAGCGGCGGTGTCGGCGGGAGCCGCGTCACCGGCAGCCGCGGGAGCGGCAGTGGCAGCGGGAGCGCTGGAAGCGGAGCCGCCGCAGGCAGCCAGACTCAGCGCCATGACCATTGCCAGAACCAGAGCAACGATTCGTTTCATGTTCATGTTTCATTTTCCTTTCTCTTTAATAATAGCCCGTAGTCCGCGGGTTCGGCAAAGTGCCCGAAATTCCGTCAGGAAAACAGGCAATTTTGCTATGTGGCATATTATAATCCTCTGCGTTAGCGCTGTCAAACAGGAATTTCCCCCAGAAGTGGGTATGTCCGCAATTTCTATTTATTGCATAAAAATGAGAAAACCGCCGGTTTTGTTTGTATAAAATTTGACGGCGATTTTACACAGCATGCACATGATGGGAAGACAAAGATTTATGCTCCATGAACAGATTCTTCGTTTGTCCGTGGGAAAAGAACAAAGGAACGCGGCCTGCGGAAAAACGCGGCGGGGACAGATGCCGGCTTATGTGTCCCATTGTCAGAATGCACGACAGAAAAATGCCGTTGCCATCCGGCGGTCCGTGGGTTATAATGATGGAGATATCCGTCAGGAAAGAGAGAGAGTAGCTACCATGGTCAAAAACTACCGGAAAACATTGCTTGCCTGCTATTTGGGCTTTGTGACCCAGGCCATTGCGGCCAATTTCGCGCCCTTGCTGTTTCTGAAATTTCACGGTGATTACGGCATCCCTTTGGGGCAGATCGCCCTGATCTCCACGGCGTTTTTCCTCACCCAGCTGGTGATCGACGTGCTGTGCGCCAAATTCGTGGATAAAATCGGCTACCGGGTCTGTGTCATCGCGTCCAGCCTGTGCTTCTGCGCTGGCCTTGCCGGGCTGGCGTTTCTGCCGGAGCTGTTTCCCAATCCCTTCGCGGGGATTCTGACCAGCGTGGTGATTTACGCTGTTGGCAGCGGCCTGCTGGAGGTGCTGGGCAGCCCAATCGTGGAGGCCTGCCCTTTCGACCACAAGGAAGCGGTGATGAGCCTGCTGCACTCCTTCTACTGCTGGGGTTCTGTAGGCGTAGTGCTGATTTCGACGGTCTTTTTCGCGGTGTTCGGCATCGATAACTGGAAGTGGCTGGCTCTGCTGTGGGCGCTGATCCCTCTATATAATACCTATAACTTTGCCACCTGCCCCATCGAGACGCTGGTGGAGGAGGGCAAGGGCATGGGCATCCGGGGCCTGCTGAAGGTGCCGCTGTTCTGGCTGGCCATTGTCCTGATGGTATGCGCCGGCGCCTCTGAGCTGACCATGGCTCAGTGGGCCTCTGCCTATGCCGAGTCTGCCATCGGCCTGAGCAAGACCATGGGTGATCTGACCGGCCCCTGTCTGTTTGCCGTGTCCATGGGCATCAGCCGGGTGCTCTATGGAAAATATGGTGATCGTATCGAGTTGACGGGATTCATGCTGGGCTCCGGTGTGCTGTGCCTTGTGTGCTACCTGATGGCGTCTGTGTCCGCAGTCCCCATGGTGGGCCTGATTGGCTGCATTGTCTGCGGCTTCTCCGTGGGTATTATGTGGCCCGGTACCATCAGTATTTCCTCCAAACGGATGCCCTATGGCGGCACTGCCATGTTCGCGCTGCTGGCCATGGCGGGGGATCTGGGCGGCGCTTTTGGTCCCAGCCTGGCCGGTGTGGTGACTCAGGCCTGCGGCGATAACCTGCAGAAGGGTATGCTGGCAGGCAGCCTCTTCCCACTGGTGCTGGTGATCTGTGTTCTGGTACTGAGAAGGACCAAAAAGGAATAAAAGTGGGGTTGTCTCATTAAGAAATTGTTACGTCAAATTGTACAAAGAAAAAGAAACAA
>CAMGCA010000263.1 GCA_946011705.1 uncultured Clostridia bacterium
ACTCCTGCAATAGCCCTCGGGTGCGGGTGTAGGCGCCATTGAAGGAGGGGTAGTCGTGAAGTTCCCGGTCGTGGATTACCGGGATGCCGTTTTCTTCCAAAATATGCTTGACGATTTCTCCGATGGCCACCATGTTGTAGTCCTCGTCCGCCGTGCGCCAGGCGGCGGATTCGGTATAAGGCTCGTCCACCCGGGTGTAGCTTTCCGTGGTGTGGGTGTGCACGATGAGCACCGTAGGCTCCTCGCCCCGCAGATTCCACCGCAGGGGCTGTGCCAGCAGGGCGGAAATGTCCGGTTTTTCTGTGGAAGCATAGTATAACTCCAATTCGTCCGCGTCGGAATAGGACGGAAGGGTAGGTTCCGTAGCCGGAATGGTCGCCGCCGGGGGAGATTCCATGAAATCCGGCGAAAATGCCGGTAAAGACGGCGAAAACCGGACATCCCGTCCGGTTTCCAGATAAATATAAAAGGCGGCGGCCTGTGGGCTGGTCAGCAGGTTCAGGAGCTTTTCTCCATAGCCCTCGCTCCACAGCCGCAGCACAAGGGCGCACAAAATGGCGGTGATTCCCACCCGCCGGGCGCGGCTTTGTTGCTTCAATCCCCCACCCCCCTGGCGGCAGTGCCGCCGGACATTGCGTTACGAACGCAGGTAGTAACCGTTACACCATTGGGTTCTGCTCGGTATCGTTTTGTTGTACGATTCAGCCCCGGGATTCCACTTAGGCGGCAGTGCCGCCGGACAATGCGTTACGAACACAGGTAGTAATCGTTACACCATTGGGTTCTGCGCGGTATCGTTTCGTTGCGCTATTCTTCCCTCGGTTTCCATTTTGGCCTGTTGCGCAGTTCCACGCGCAGTTTTTTAAAAAACTCCGTGAGCAGCTGTCCGCATTCTTCCTCCAGCACCCCGGCTTCCACGGATGGGTGGTGGTTGAACTTCATGTCGAACAGGCCGCACACCGTGCGCACCGCGCCGCATTTACTGTCCGACGCGCCGTAGACCACCCGGGGAATCCGGGCGTTCACGATGGCTCCGGCGCACATGGGACATGGCTCCAGGGTGACGTACAAGGTGCACTCCCACAGCCGCCAGCCGCCTAGGTTTGAGCAGGCGTCGTTGATGGCCTCAATCTCTGCGTGGGCCAGGGCGTTTTTTGCGCCCTCCCGGCGGTTGCGGCCCCGGCCAACGATTTCTTCGCCCCGGACGATGACGCAGCCCACCGGTACTTCCCCCTCGTCAAAGGCTTCCTTCGCAAGCTTCAGCGCTTCTTTCATAAACAGCTCGTCCAAACAAACGCCTCCTTTGCCCTTATCATACCGATGATTGGGGGAGACGTCAAGGACATGATACCGCATCCAGCCTGAAAAAAAAGTCGGACGCCGTCCGCGGGACAAACAAAGCCTTCCCTTGCTATAATCGGGGCAAATCCAAAAAGGAGGAACCTCAAATGGAAGGTACTTTGTTTTACGACCCCCAGGCGGCGGTACCCGCCTGCTTCTGTCCCCGGTGCGGCGGCGAGTGCTACGCCCCCAGCCTCACCTGCATCCGCTGCGAAAGGGGGGAGGCGGCATGACCCTGGAAGAACTCAGCAAAACCTACCGGGAGGCAGCTAAACCCCTGCGAGAGCGCCTTCAGCAGCTGCGCATGGAGCTGGTGACGGAAACCGATCCTCTGAACGCCTACAGTCTAAAGACCCGCATCGCCCAAATGACGCCCATCCTCACCCAGCTCAACGAGCTGGCGGAGCTGACGGAGCACTACTACGAAAGGGGGTACTGGCGCAATGAGAAATATACCCAATGAATTGGAGGGAAAAATGGACCTGGTCCGGAAGATCATGGACCGGGAGCTGACACCCCTGCAGCGGGACACAGTGATCAAATACTACATAGAGGACATGACTCTGGCCCAGATCGCCCAGGAGCGTTATGTCAACGTAACCACCGTCTGGCGCTCGCTGCTGGGGGCCATGCGCAGGATTCGCCGTTTTGCGCTGCTGGATGAGGAGGAATGTGAAGAAACCGTTAATTCTGTCCGGAAAAACCGGGTCAAGGGTTGCAATCGCCCCGGAAAATGATATAATGACCAGCGAAAGGATGATGGAAAATCCATGAAAAAGATGCTGTTCATTATGAACCCCTTTGCCGGGCAGAAGCGGGCCAATCGGGTGCTGCCGGACATTCTGCTCCAATTCAGCGAGGCAGGGTATGAGATAAACACGGTGATGACCACCGGCACCGGCGCTGCCACCCGGGCGGCGGAAGCCTTTGGAAAGGACGTGGAGCTGGTGGTCTGCTGCGGCGGCGACGGCACCCTGAACGAGACCCTCACCGGCCTGCTCCGGGCAGGAGCCGATACCCCCCTGGGCTACATCCCCACCGGCACCACCAACGATTTTGCCGCCAGCATGGGCCTGTCCCACAATCCGGTGCAGGCGGCGAAGGATATTCTGGAGGGCAAGCCCTACGACTATGACGCGGGCCGGTTCGGCAATCGGAATTTTGCGTATGTTGCTTCCTTTGGCGCCTTCACCCGGTCCAGCTACATCGTTCCCCAGAACATCAAAAACGCCCTGGGCCACACCGCCTATGTGCTGGGGGGCATTTCCGAGCTGTCCCAGATTCGTAACGAGCACATCCGTATGGACATTGACGGGGAGATTGTGGAGGACGATTTCCTCTTCGGCGCCATCTGCAATTCCACCTCCATCGGCGGCATTCTGAATCTGGATCCCGAACAGGTAGATATGGGCGACGGCCTCTTCGAGGTCATGTTGGTGCGGATGCCCAGAAGCCTGGCCGAGGTGTCCGAGTGCCTCCGGGCGGTGCAGTCCCAGGACTACAACTGCGAAATGATCACCTTCCGCTCCGCCCACCACATCCGGGTGGAGGCAGATCTGGAGATGCCCTGGACCCTGGACGGCGAAAAAGAGGAGGGCCACGCGGTGGTGGAGGTGGAGAACCTGCGCCACGCCATCCACCTGATTCAGAGAAAGGAAACCGATGCTTAATACCACGCTGTGTTATGTAACCCAAGGCGATGAGGTGCTGATGCTCCACCGGGTGAAAAAGAAGAACGATCTGAACAAGGATAAGTGGATCGGCATCGGCGGCAAGTTTGAAGGCGAGGAAACCCCCGACGAGTGCCTTCTGCGGGAAGCCAAAGAGGAAACGGGCCTGATTCTGACCAACTGGCGCTGCCGGGGGGTAGTCACCTTTCTCAGCGACACCTACGAGGGGGAATATATGTACCTGTTCACCGCCGACGGATTTGAAGGCCAGATTGGGGACTGTCCCGAGGGGGATTTGCAGTGGGTCAGCCGGGAATTCGTCAGCCAGCTGCCAACCTGGGAGGGGGACAAATTTTTCCTTGACCTTCTGTGGCAGGACGCCCCCTTCTTCCTGCTGAAGCTGCGCTACGAAGGCGACAAATTGGTGGAAGCCGTGCTGGACGGAAAGAGAATCCGATAGTCAAAATCAATCTTTTCTCCCGAGAGGAAGACTTTGGTGAGTCAAAGGAGAACATTGTTGATTTAGGTGTCATTGCGAGGAGGGCGAAGCCCGACGTGGCAAT
>CAMGCA010000264.1 GCA_946011705.1 uncultured Clostridia bacterium
CATTCGTAGATGCAGGAGGGCGAGGTACTAACAACCTGGTAGAGTGTACTCTCCTCATCGGCGTTCAGCTCTGCGGCAACATCTCCATTCGAAGGTTTTAGTGTAACATTTGGACTTTGGAGATAAGTACTGGAATTCTCTTTGAACAGCTCAATCAGACCGTCGCTACCATCCGTATTGTAGGCTGTAGTGTTCCAATATGGCACATCGTTGTGCTTGGGCTGAGCATAACAGCCGCTTGACCAACTGGTAACACTATGACTCTCGAAGCTTCCGTTCTGCAGTTTTTTAACATCATCTTCCGCAGATGCAAATCCGGTGCTCAGGTTCAAAACCAGGCAGAATCCCAGCAGAAGCGCACACATTCTTACAGGCAGCCTGCTATGCTGTCGCTTCTTTCCAAAAGACATTTGTTTTTGCTCCTTTTCTCAAGACTTCTTCTCAAGACTTCTTCGCCGCCCTCCGTACTGTGCGGAGATGGCAGGCGGTTTCCACGCTCATATGCAGCCCCGCCTAAGACTTGGCGAAGTGTCCGGCACCGGATAGCGCAGGTTGCGCAGCTCCTCCGCGATCTGCTCCCGGGTGGCGGGCTTGGTCAAATAGCCGCTGGGCCGCAGGCGCAGCACTTCTTTGGCGTGCTCCTTTTCCGAGCAGACGGTGACAAAGATGATGTTCGCCCTTGGGAACAACGCCTTGATCTGTTCCGCGAGGCGCATCCCGCCGTGATTGTAAAGCTCTATCTCGGTAAACAGCACGTCGCAGCCGTGCCCCTGCGCATAGGAAAGAGCATCCTTGCTGTTCGTGAAGCCGTGGATATCAGCTTCCGGCGCGGCAAGACCCACATTCTCTTCCAATCCCCGCAGTAAGACCGGATGATCGTCCACACACAGTACCGTCATTTGGCGGCTCACCTCCCGCTGTATCCGTTATAGGGATATACCTGGGATTATTATAAAACACGGCCCCTTACAAACCCCTTACAAATTCGCCCCTTTCCCCAGAAAGCAAAAAATTCTTTGTGTATACGAAAAGCGGCCTGACTTCCGTCAGACCGCTTGCGTCATTTGAAAGAGATTTATTTTTGACAGAGAAAACCCGCCGTATCTTCCGCCCAACTGTACTGGAGCATGTACTCGCCATGAAATTCCGGCCTGCCGGTATGGAGATAGCTGTAATAGTCGCAGTCGATCCGTTCCACATCCACGGCGTAAGCATATCCGTTCTGTAAAAGGATGTCCGCCGCACCGGCCAGCTCCAGCGCATGGCGCAGGTCGGAAAAAAGCTGATAAAGGTAATTGATGTTTTTGCTGTCGTTGCCGTCCTCCGGCCACATCACGGCACAGATCTCTTTTGCCGTGACGCCCGCACCCTTGCGGTCGATCAAAACCGCCAGCAGCTCCTTGGATTTGGAACGCTTGAAATTCAGCGGCCTGCCCTGTGCCATGACCTGGAAGCTGCCGAAGCATTGGACGCTCAGCAGCTTTTCCTTTGCTTTTCTGCCTTTGATATAATCCAGCTCTTTCTGGACCTCTTCGACCGTGATGGGTTTCAGCAGGTAGCCTGAAACATGGAGCTGGATGGCGTCCAGCGCGTATTGGGGATAGCCGGTGCAGAAGATAATTCTGCAATCGGGGTGCAGCTCCACGATCTTCTCCGCCAGCTTCAATCCGCCCATGCCGCGCATACTGATGTCCAGAAAGGCCACGTCAACCGGGTTATTTTCAGCCCATTCCAGCGCGGCGGAACAGGTGGCGAACTCCGTAACGGAGGAAATATCCGGCGACGCGGAGACCGCCGCCGTCAGCGCCGCCAGCATGGGGCGCTCGTCGTCCACAGTTATGGCAATCAAGGATGTTCGCTCCTTTCCTTTGGAATGGTGATGACCGCTTTTGTGCCTTTCCCCGGCGCGCTCTCCACGGTCAGTGTGCCGCCGCACATGGCCGCTATGCGCCCACGGATATTGCGGATACCGATGTGCTCCCGGCCATCCAGCAGGATCGTTGTATCAAACCCAACGCCGTCGTCCACCACGCTGACGCAGTAGTCCTTCTCTGTCTCGTAGGCGGAGACCGTGACCGTGCCGCCGCTCTCCAGGCCCATCAGGCCGTGCTTGATGGCGTTTTCCACCAGCGGCTGAACGGACAGCGCGGGCAGAAGGAAGTCTTCGGAGTCCAGCTCAAACCGGATTTCCATGTCCGGGAAACGGATGTGTTCGATCTCCACATAGTGCCGGACGTGCTCCAGTTCCTTGGACAGCAGAATGGGCGCTTTATTGTCCAACTCGCTGAAATTGCCCCGCAGGTAAAGGGAGAAGTGATGTACCAAATTGGACGCCACCTCCGGCTGCTCCTTGCACAGCTGCTCCACAGTGCCCAGGGTATTGTAAATAAAGTGGGGCTGGATCTGGCTGAGCATGGTGGCGATGCGGCTGTCCTCCAGTTCCTTTTCCAGCTGCTTTGCCCGGATGGACGCTTGGTGGTCGATCACGACATGCTTGACCGTACCTGCCGCATAGAGCGCGAACAACAGGGCAAACACGATCTTTGTACAAGTGCCGTGGGAGTAAATGCTCCGGCCCACGCCGGCAATGTCCAGCAAAACGGCGGACAGCAGGAACATATGGGAGAGCAGGATCGTGCGGCTGTTCTTCTCCCGGTGATGCCATTCCACAGCGGCGCAGACGAGCAACAGCGGGCAGAGTATCACCTGCGAGGCCGTCCAATAGATGCCTGTGTCGTAAATGACCGTAACGCCGGTAAAAGACAGTACGATCAAAACGCTGTTCAGCAAGGCGGAGAGGAGCATGGCCACTTTCGCAATTTTCCGCGGCTTTCCTGTGAGGGTGCCGCAGACACACAGGCCCATGCAGTAGACGGCCAGCATCATGCAGAGCTGCCGTCCGTAGGTGTTGAACGCCACCAGTTCACTGACAAAGGATATCCCCACAGTGTCCAATATGATAAAACCGCCCATGAACAGCGTCAGCAGGCCGTACTGCCATAAGCCGCCTCCCAGCGGGGTACGCAGGAACCCGGAAGCCAGCGCCGCGCCCAGCAGCATCAGCGCCACGATGACGAGCACGATACCCGCCATCTGAAGGGGGAAGCTGTATGGCTTCAGGTAGGATTCCAATATGTAGGATGTATTCGGCGAGTTATAGAGCGTATTCAGAAAATCCCGGTATGCGCTGCTGTTGCCATGGCTGTGGGGGTTATGCAGGCGGAGCTCCACCACGTCCTCTGTGGTAATGCCGGGAGGGATGATATAGTCCCACCGGCTGCCGCACATAGATGGCTCCAGGGCAAGCCCTTCCTCTTCATACTCTGATATGGTGTCAATGAGCAGAAGTTCACCGTTGAGATAGATGGTGACACCGATGTGGTTCTGGTAGTAGTAGAGCCATCCCCCATCGATGATGTCATAGCTGAAATGTCCCCGCAGGAACAAGTCTCCATCCAGAGCGTTCAAATCGGCATTGTCATCCAGCGGATACCAGACTTCCCCATCCCGGCTGAATTCTCCGGTAAAGGTCTCGCGATGCCGCGTGGGCGCAGAGGACTCGATACTCCCCCGC
>CAMGCA010000265.1 GCA_946011705.1 uncultured Clostridia bacterium
CCGTGAAAGAGGTGCTTTTATGAGAACCAGTGAAATTACCAGAAACACGGCGGAAACGAAAATTTCCCTGAAATTGAATCTGGACGGCACGGGCAAGTCGCAGATCGACACCGGGGTGGGTTTTCTCGACCATATGCTGACTCTGTTCGCTGCCCATGGAAAATTTGACCTGACTGTCATCTGTAACGGAGACACGGAAGTGGACGACCACCACAGTGTGGAGGACATCGGCATCTGTCTGGGGCAGGCCTTTCAGGCGGCGCTGGGAGACAAGCGGGGCATCACCCGCTACGGAAGCTTCCTGCTGCCTATGGACGAGGCGCTGATTCTGTCGGCGGTGGACATTTCCGGCAGAAGCTGCCTGAGCTATGGACTGGACATCCCCACGGAGAAGATCGGCGCCTTTGATACGGAACTGGTGGAGGAATTTTTTCTGGGCTTCACCCGGAACTGCCCCATGAGCCTGCATCTTCGCCAGCTTGCGGGCACCAATTCCCACCACATTGTGGAAGGGGCCTTTAAGTCTGTGGGCCGTGCCCTGAAAGCGGCGGTGGCCTTGGATGGCAGCAACGAAATTCCGTCCACGAAGGGGGTTCTGTGATGATCGGCATTATCGACTACGGCGTGGGGAATCTGTTTTCCCTGTGCTCCTCCTGTAAGGCCATCGGCGAGGAGGCCTTTGTCAGCGGCGATGCGTCCCAGCTGGCGAAAGCAGACCGGCTGATTCTGCCCGGCGTGGGGGCCTTCGAGGATGCGGCAAGGAAATTGAATGATTCCGGCATGGCGGAGTTCGTCAGACAGCAGGCGGCATCAGGGAAGCCGTTGCTGGGCATCTGCCTGGGCATGCAGCTGCTGTTTGAAAAAAGCTACGAATTTGTCTGTCACCAGGGGCTGGGTCTCCTGAAGGGACAGGTTGTCCCCATGGAAGGAAAGCTCCCGGCGAATCTGAAAATCCCCCACATGGGCTGGAACGCCTTGCAGATCAAGGGCGGCACGCTGCTGAATGGGCTGGATGGACAATACGTCTACTTCGTCCACTCCTTTTTCGCGGAAGACTGCGAAGATTCCCTGTCCGCCGTGACGGAATACGGCATTCCCATCACCGCCGCCGTGGAAAAAGGCAATGTTTTCGGCTGCCAGTTCCACCCGGAAAAGAGCGGAAATGTGGGACTTTCTATCCTGCGAAAATTCGCGGAGGTTTGATATGTACATTTATCCTGCCATAGACCTGTACGGCGGAAAGGCCGTGCGGCTATATAAAGGCGACTACGTCCAGATGACGGTCTACAGCGATGACCCGGTGTCCGTTGCCAGGGACTTTGCTGCCGCCGGGGCCAGCCACATCCATCTGGTGGACTTGGAGGGTGCCAAAATCGGTAAGCCCGCAAACCTTGACACCATTGCGAAAATCGTCGAAGCCACGGGGCTGTTCGCCGAAGTCGGCGGCGGCATCCGGGACATGGAGACGGTAGACAGTTATCTGTCTATCGGTGTCAGCCGGGTGATTTTGGGCACCGCCGCCGTGAAGGATCCTGTCTTTTTGCAGGCGGCTCTTGATAAATACGGAGAAAAAATTGCCGTGGGCGTGGACCTGAAGGACGGCTTCGTTGCCATCAAGGGCTGGACGGAGACCTCTGACTTAAAAGCGGAGGATTTCTTCGAAAAAATGCAGAATATGGGAGTCAAAACCATTATCTGCACGGATATTTCCCGGGACGGAGCCATGAAGGGAGCCAACCGGGAGCTGTACCGGGAACTGTCTTCAAAATTTGCAATTGACCTGATCGCCTCCGGCGGGGTATCCAGCATGGAGGACGTAACGGCTCTGGCGGAGATGAAGCTTCACGGGGCCATCATTGGTAAGGCCTACTACATCGGCGCGGTGGACCTGAAACAGGCAGTGGAGGCGGCAAAATGATTACGAAACGAATTATCCCCTGCTTGGACGTGCGTAACGGCAGAGTGGTCAAGGGCACCAATTTTCAGGGGCTACAGGATGTTTCTTCTCCCGTAGAATTAGGGAAATTTTACAGCGACAACGGCGCGGATGAGTTGGTGTTCTACGACATCACAGCGTCTGCCGAGGGGCGAAAGCTGTTTACCGACATTCTCACCCAGGTGGCGTCCACCATCTTTATCCCCCTGACGGTAGGCGGCGGCATCAACACCTTGGACGACTTTGATCGGGTGCTCAAATGCGGCGCGGACAAGGTCAGCGTCAACTCCGGGGCTATCCGCGATCCCCAGCTGGTGCATGATGCGGCCCGGCTGTATGGCGATCAGTGCGTGGTGCTGTCCGCGGATGTGAAACGGGTGGACGGGCAGTTCCGGGTCTTCGCCAAGGGCGGCCGGGAGGATACCGGCATGGAGGCCATCGGCTGGATTAAAAAATGTGTCGATAATGGTGCTGGCGAGGTAGTGCTCAACTCCATCGACACTGATGGCGTCAAGGGCGGCTTTGATCTCCCTATGTTGGAAGCCGTATCCAACGCTGTGGATGTGCCGGTGATTGCTTCCGGCGGCGCGGGCTGCGCTGAGAATTTTGTCACCCTGTTTGAGCGCCTGCCCAAGGTGGACGCGGGCCTTGCGGCCTCCATTTTCCACTTTGGACAGGTGAAAATCCCGGAATTAAAGCAGCTTTTGAATGAAAATAACATTCCTGTGAGGTTATAATCATGAATCTGGACGAACTGAAATTTGACGAAAAGGGGCTGATTCCCGCCATTGTGGTGGATGACGAAACGGGGAAGGTGCTGACGCTGGCCTACATGAATCGGGAGAGCCTGGCAATTTCCATGGAAAAAAAGCTGACCTGCTTCTGGAGCCGCTCCCGGCAGGAACTGTGGCTCAAGGGCGAGACCAGCGGTAACTACCAGCACATCGGGTCTATTACTGCCGGCTGTGACGGGGATGCTTTGGAGGTGCGGGGGGAGTAGGCCGGCCCTGCCTGCAACACGGGAGAAGAATCCTGCTTCCACAACCCGGTTCTGGGCGAAAACAAAGAAAAATTCAAGCTGGAAGGGCTGTACCAGCTGCTCCAGAGCCGGAAAAGAGAACTGCCGGAAGGCTCCTACACCACCTATCTGTTCCAGAAGGGACTGGACAAAATCCTCAAGAAGGTGGGTGAGGAGAGCACCGAGGTCATCATCGCGGGCAAGGCCGAGGACAAGGCGGAGACGATCTACGAGATTGCCGATCTTGCCTACCATGTGCTGGTGCTGATGGTGCAGATGGGCATTTCCGTGGAGGATATCCGATCCGAGCTTGCCAGCCGGCACATCATCGACCACAAGGTCAAGCAGGAGAAGATGACAAAGTAAGAAAGAAGCTGTCATTGCGAACCAGTGACCGAAGTCACTGGTGTGGCAATCCCCTCGATTCAAGGAATGGTTGCGTAAACCGGAGGGGATTCCCACGCCAGTGTGCACACTGGCACGCGATTTGTCAAGGATATTTTTCTGACAAATAAAATTTTGGGGTCCTTACACTGTTTTTTGATGATACTTATGTAGTCTGGATTGAATCTAGAGAATAATCTTTTATGTACGCAGAACTGTTCGTTGTACTTG
>CAMGCA010000266.1 GCA_946011705.1 uncultured Clostridia bacterium
GCGCGTGGGGCGGTGGGTGAGGCCGCGGGCCTCCGCTTCTATGGGCGCGAGGGCTCCGCGACGTGTGCCGACTGGATTGTGGCGGGCTTTGGGCCGGCTGAGGTGGTCACCGCCAGTATGAACCGGCTCCAGTTTACCACGCTGATTCTGGTGTCCCTGACTACCGCAGGCGCGGCGATGGTGCTGCTGTATTACGTCATCCGGCGGCACCGGCAAAATCTGCGGAAAAAGGATACGGAGCTGCTCTACCGGGACGCTCTGTTCTCCACCCTGTCCGGTAACGTGGATGACATTTTTATGATGCTGGACGCGAAGAATCTCCGTGTGGACTACCTCAGCCCCAACATCGAGAAGCTGGTGGGCATCCCGGAGGAGGAGGCCCGGGCCGATATCCGTGTGCTGGACGCGTTGGCGAGAAACCGTGAGATTCCCATGATTTTCGACCAGCTCATCGCCATCCAGCCCGGACAGCAGATGGGCTGGGACCGGGAATACACCCACCGCAAAACCGGAGAGGTTCGCTGGTTTCGCGGCACGGCCCTGTGCCGGGAGCTGCGGGGGCGGAAAAAGTATATTCTGGTGCTGTCTGACCGGACGAAGGACAAGCGAACCAATCAGGCTCTGGCAGAAGCGGTCAGCGTGGCCCAGAGTGCCAACCGGGCAAAGAGCACCTTCCTGAGCAATATGTCCCACGACATCCGAACTCCCATGAACGCCATCATCGGCTACACTACCCTGGCCCAGGCCAACGCCGACAGTGCGGAAAAGGTTCGGGAGTATCTTTCGAAAATTCTGTCTTCCGGCAACCATCTTCGGAATCTTATCAACGATGTGCTGGATATGAGCTGCATCGAAAGCGGGACCATCCGCATCGAGGAGCAGGAGACCAATCTGGCGGACGTTTTCCACGACCTGAAGGATATTATCAGCGGCCAGATTGACGCCAAGCAGCTGCAGCTGCGGATGGACATTGTGAATGTGGTGGACGAGGACGTGTACTGCGACAAGACCAGACTCAATCAGGTGCTGCTGAACCTGCTGTCCAACGCCATCAAGTTCACGCCCGCGGGCGGCGCCGTCTCCGTCCGGGTGGCACAGCTGCCCGATGCGCCGGAAGGGGAGGGGCTGTACGAAATCCGGGTGCGGGATACGGGAATCGGCATGAGCGAGGAATTTGCCGCCCACATTTTTGAACCCTTTGAGCGGGAGCAGACTGCTACAGTCAGCCGCACCCAGGGAACGGGCCTGGGTATGGCCATTTCCAAAAACATCATTGAGATGATGGGCGGCGACATCTCGGTGTTCAGTCAGAAGGACAAGGGCACTGAATTTGTAATGCACCTGCCGCTCCGGCTGCAGGAGGGTCATAAAAACGTGGAGGTAATCCGGGAGCTGGCGGGTATGAAGGCGCTGGTGGTGGATGCGGATTTTGATACCTGCGACAGCGTGACCCGGATGCTGGTGAAGCTGGGGATGCACTCCGAGTGGACCATGTTCGGCAGGGAGGCAGTTCTCCGGGCGCGGCAGTCTATGGACTGGAGCGATCCCTTCGGGGCTTACATCATTAGCTGGAATCTGCCGGATAGGCAGGGTGTTGAGGTGGTTCGCCAGATTCGGGCGCTGGGGGAGGATATCCCCATTATCCTCCTGACCGCGGGTGACTGGGCGGATATCGAGGCGGAGGCCAGAACGGCGGGGGTGACGGGCTTCTGCACCAGACCCATGTTCCTATCCGATCTGCGGGATGCTTTGATGACAGCGCTGGGACGGATGAAAAAGCAGCAGGAGGTCGTTTTGCCCCCCGCTGATGAGAGCTTGCAATTTAAGGGCAAGCGCCTGCTGCTGACGAAGGGCAACGAGCTGAACCGGGAGATCGGTCTGGAAAATTTGAAGGAGTACGGCTTTTCCATCGACACGGCGGAAAATGGCGCTGCGGCGGTGCGGAAAATAGCCGCCTCCGCTCCCGGCACCTATGACCTGGTACTGATGGATATTCAGATGCCGGTGATGGACGGCTTTGAGTCCACCCGCCGGATCCGGGCGCTGCCCCAGCCGGCCCTGTCCCACATTCCTATCATTGCCATGACCGCAGACGCATTCGATGAAGACCGCCGGGCAGCGGCACGCTGCGGCATGAACGGCTTCGTTTCCAAGCCCATTGACATGGAGGAACTGACGCGGACGCTGCACGAGATATTCGGATAAGGAAAATGACCCTTCTTCCGTGGGAAGAGGGCCATTTTGACGGTTAGGATGGGACGGTTTCCCCGGTCCAGCTGAGGATGCCGCCGAATTCCACAATATTCATATAGCCGGAATCCGCCAATTTCTGGGCGGCCTGCTTACTGCGGTTGCCGCTGCGGCAGTAGACCAGAATCAGCTGCTCCTTATCGGGAAGCTGGGGAATTTCCCCGGTGCCGATGGTTTCGTTGGGAACGCAGATGGCGCCGGGAATGTGGCCCTGGTCGTATTCCGTCTGGGTGCGGACGTCCAGGATGATGTAATTCGTTTCCGATTCCATCAGGGCGGCGGCCTCGGTGGGGCTGACCTGCCGGTAGGTGGGGGCCTTCTCTCCGCCGCAGCCGGTCAGCAGCAGGATGGCTCCGAGAGCCGCGATGAGTAATTTCATGTGAACTCCTCCTATGGGGTAGATGGCTGTATTATAGCTGTTTCAGGCGCCAAAAGCAAATAAAATTCCCGGAACTGGTCTTCACGTCTCCAATTCCGGGCTTTGTTTCGATTGTAGGCCTTGCTGTTGCCGGGTTTACGGGTGACGGGATTGACGCAGCCCCATGTGGTTCTGCGCTGGCTGTCCAGTCTGCGCTTTTCCTTTTTGGAGAGCTTCTCGTAGGGAATATACTTTTCCATAATCCTTCCTCCTTTTGGTGCTGACAAAATTGTAGCAGAAATCGTTGCCGCAGTCAAATGAACCCTTTGTTAATTCGTGAATGTGTGCTATAATCAGGGAAATCATCGAAAAGGTCGTGATGAGAATGGAATTATTGGATATCGTGGATGAAAACGGAATGCCCACGGGGACGGTGGTTTCCCGGGAGAAGGCCCATGCCCAGGGCATCCGGCACAGAACCTCCCATGTGTGGCTGGTGCGAAAAAGAGAGGGAAAACTGGAAATCCTCCTGCAAAAACGGTGTCAGTCCAAGGATTCCTGGCCCGGCTGCTACGATATTTCCAGCGCGGGACACATCCCGGCGGGGGTTGATTTTATTCCCTCGGCCCTGCGGGAGCTGCGGGAAGAGCTGGGGGTGGAGGCAATGCCGGAGGAGCTGATCTTCTGCGGGAAGCGGCACATCCGCGCGGACGGTATTTTTCATGGACAGCCCTTCCACGATCGGCAGTACTCCCGGGTTTTTGCCCTCTGGCGGGATCAGAATGAATTCCGGCTGCAAAAGGAGGAGATCGACTCGGTGCGCTGGATGGAGCTGGAAGCCTGCCTGGAAGCGGTGCGGAAGAATACCATTGCCCACTGCATCTACCCGGAGGAGCTGAAAATGGTGAAAGCCGCTCTGACGAAATAAAGAAATGTG
>CAMGCA010000267.1 GCA_946011705.1 uncultured Clostridia bacterium
GCGGCTGCTACTCCCAGCACGACCCGGAGGCCGTCCGGGCTTTGGGCATCGATGTCATCGGCGGCAGCGGAAACCGGCAGGAATTTGTGGAAATGCTTCTGGATGCCGCCGGAGCCCACGCCCACCGGGAGCAGGTGGACAATGCCCTGCGCCGACGGGAATTCGAGTGCCTGCCCGCCGGCGGGCTGGAGGAGCGGACCCGGGCCATGCTGAAGGTGCAGGACGGCTGTGTCAATTTCTGCACCTACTGCATCATTCCCTACACCCGGGGCCCCATCCGTTCCGCCCCATTGGACATGGCGGTGGAGCAGGCGAAGGCGCTGGCCCAGCGGGGCTACCGGGAAATTGTCCTCACCGGCATCGAGATTGCCAGCTGGGGCGTTGACCTGCCGGGGAAGCCGGAGGTAACGGTTCTCATTGAGGAAATCTGCAAGGCTGTGCCGGAGCTGCGGGTACGGCTGGGTTCCCTGGAGCCGCGGGTGGTGACGGAAGAATTCTGCCGCCGTTTAAGCGTGCTTCCCAACCTGTGCCCCCAGTTCCACCTGTCCATGCAGTCGGGCTGCGACACGGTTTTACAGCGGATGAAGCGGAAGTACGACACCGCCCGCTACTTTGAAAGCGTAGAATTGCTTCGGAAATACTTCCCGGAGTGCGCCGTGACCACGGACATGATCGTGGCCTTCCCTGGGGAGACGGAGGCGGAATTTGCCGAGAGTCTTGCCTTTATTCGCAAGTGCGATTTCGCGGATATGCATATTTTCCCCTACTCCCGCCGCCCCGGCACCCCCGCGGACAAGATGCCCGGGCAGCATAATAACGCAACGAAGGAAGAAAGAAGCCGGGCCGCCATCGCGGTGGCGGAGGAAATGAGTAAGGCTTACCGGGAAAGCTGGGTTGGAAGAACTTTAGAAGTCCTGTTTGAAGAAAAGGATGGGGAATATTACACCGGCCACGCCCCCAACTATGTTAAGGTCTACGCGTTGGGTGAGAACCTGCACAACGAAATCCGCACCGTCACCGTCACCGGGGTATACCGGGATGGCGTGGTGGGAGAATTGACAATTGACAGTTGACAAGTGTCAATTATGGGTCGTTGCGATTGTTTTCCCATTGTGTTATAATAACATAATGTGCTTATCGGATTTGCTCAGCAAAAGGGGAACATTGTTGATGTTGGTGTCATTGCGAGGAGGGCGAAGCCCGACGTGGCAATCCGTTTCCCTTTTCACGTTCCGATAACGTACCCGGTACTAAAGGAGTACGGATTGCCACGTCGCTCCGCTCCTCGCAATGACATTCGTTTCATCGGCTAAAGAGCAACAATGCTGAGTAAAACCGATAAGCACATAACACAATTTCATTATTGTGGAGGTTTTTATGAAAACCCTTTTGCACATTTGCTGCGCCCCCTGCGCCAACCGTCCCATTGACGTTCTCCGGACGGACGGGTTTGAAGTGGTGGGCTTCTGGTATAATCCCAACATCCACCCGGTTACGGAATACCGTGCCCGCCGGAATTGTCTGGAAGAATACGCCAAAGAAATTGAACTGCCCCTGATTATGCGCAATGACTACGGTCTGCGGCCCTTTGTCCGGGCCGTGGCGGAGGACATTCCCCACCGCTGCGGGAAATGCTACGAAATGCGCTTCTTTGAAACCGCCCGGCAGGCCGCCGAGGGGGGCTTTGACAGCTTCACCTCATCCCTGTTTATCAGTCCCTACCAGAATCACGAGCTGATGCGGGAAACCGCGGAGCGGGCGGCAGCGGAATATGGCGTGAAGTTTCTGTACCGGGACTTCCGGCCCTATTTTAAGGAAGGGCAGGCCTTCGCCCGGGAGCACGGCTTCTATATGCAGAAATACTGCGGCTGCGTGTTCTCCGAGGAAGAACGCTATATCAAGGCGAAGAAGATTTTACCATAAAACCTTCCCCCAAGGGCAATGTCATCAACTTAAGGCACCAGAGTGAACGCCCCCTGTCATTGCGAACCAGCGCGCACGCTGGTGTGGCAATCCGCTCCCTTTTTCACTGTTCGATAACGCACGCGGTATCAAGAGGAGTACGGATTGCCACGTCGCTGCGCTCCTCGCAATGACAGTGGTGGACGGTATGCGAATGCTTAAGTTGATGACATTACCCCCAAGGGGAAGTCCCATGGAGGTATTATGTCAACTTTTGAATTTTCCGTCCCCACCCTGTTCGGGCTGGAGGGCATTGCCGGCGACGAACTGCGCAGGCTTGATATTGAAAATGTCCGGGTGGAGAACGGCCGGGTGCTGTTCTCCGGCGACCAGCGGGCGCTGGCAAAAGCGAATATCTGCCTGCGCACCGGCGAGCGGGTGCTGCTGGTGCTTGCCGATTTCAAAGCAACGACCTTTGAACAGCTGTTTCAGGGGGTCTACCGGGCCAATCTGGAGGACTTTATCCCCAAAGACGGAGCTTTCCCCGTCAAGGGCCACTGCTTAAGCAGCCAGCTCATGAGCGTGCCGGACTGTCAGGCCATCGTGAAAAAGGCGGCGTCCAGGCGGCTGGGCGAAAAATACGGCGTCAGCTGGCTTCCTGAAACCGGAGCAAAGTACCAGCTGCAATTTTCCATCATGAACGACCGGGTGCAGCTTTTCTTAGACACCTCCGGCCCGGGGCTGCACAAGCGGGGCTACCGGGCGGTGGGCAACGACGCGCCTCTGCGGGAGACCCTGGCTGCCGCCATGGTGCAGCTCACCCGCTACCGGGGCCGGGATATTATCTGGGATACGTTCTGCGGCAGACGCACCATACCCATCGAGGCGGCGCTGATTGCCCGGAATAAGGCCCCCGGTATGTACCGCCGGTTCTCCGCCGAGGCATTCAGCTGGATGGACCCGGCTGTCTGGGGGGAAGTCCGGGAGGAGGCAAAAGATCAGGAATTCCACGGAAAATATCAAATTTTAGGCTCCGACAACGACCCCAAGTGCGTTTCTCTGTCCATCGCCAACGCCCGGAAGGCCGGGGTTGCCGACTGCATTTCCTTCCGGGACGGGGACGCGACAAAAATGGATCTGCCCACCCAGAGTGGCATTCTCATCTGCAATCCCCCCTACGGTCAGCGGATGCTGGAGCAGCAAAGCGCCCAGCGTCTCTACGCCGCCCTGGGACGGCACCTCAAATATGCCGACGGCTGGAAGAAGTATATCATCACCTCCGAGCCGGAATTTGAGCACTATTTTGGCCGCCGGGCCGACAAAAAGCGCAAGCTCTACAACGGCATGATTAAATGTGATTACTATATGTTCACGGACAGCGGACGGAAAAAATGAATTTGGCGGAACAAAGCCTCCCCTTTTAGGCAATGTCATCAACTTAACACCGAAGTACCGTCTACCACTGTCATTGCGAGGAGCGCAGCGACGTGGCAATCCGTTTTCTCCTTGGTAACAGGTGCAAAATCGGGACGTTGTATGGGGAACGGATTGCACCACAGGCATTCCCTTCGGTCACCACACCAGTCTGCGGACTGGTTCGCAATGACAGGGAAATCGGGCACTGGTTCCT
>CAMGCA010000268.1 GCA_946011705.1 uncultured Clostridia bacterium
CGCTGTGGTTGATGCTTTCTACGACGATGAGCCCTACTCCGACTGGGTTCTGATGGAAGGCTTCCTGCCCGCCACCTCCGCCGGTGGCGAGGCCTGTGCCGCCGCTGATCCCGCCATGGGCGCCTGGATCGACATCGTTGGCTCCGCCAAGTTCTACCCCACCGCCAAGGCTGAGTGGGCTGACGTGAAGCAGGGCGTTATTGATGTGGAGCAGCAGGCTCTGCTGGGCGGCAACGTTCAGGAGCTGCTGGACAATCTGCAGTCTGAGATCGCCGGTTAATCTTCGGATACCTGCAAATCACGGCATGATCTAGCATAAGAGGTGGGCCGGGCGTTTGGCCCGGCCCACTTTGATTGCAGCCATTTTCAAAGTGCTGCAAATTCCGCCGCATTTTGAAAGTGGCTGCACGTTTTCCAGCTGCTTTTCCCCCGCGCATTTCTTTAGAAACTGGGAGGTACAAAAAGTGAAACAAAAAAAGCCTTATACGCTCCTGAATAAGGCGGAACCCTACCTCTGGATTCTGCCCAGCATCATTCTGATGGCGGTTTTCATTATCGTGCCCATCGGCTTTGTATTCCGCATGGCCTTCAGTCAGGTCACCAAGGCCGGCCTTGTGAAGGGCTTCTGCGGCTTCGATAACTTTGTCAAGGTGCTCAAGGGTGCCAAGTTTGGCATGGTTCTGAAGAACACCATCATCTGGACCATTCTGGTGGTTGTGCTGTCCACGGTTCTGGGCTTCATTCTGGCGCTGATCCTGAACAACGAGTTCAAGGGCCGCAAGATCGCCCGTGCCATCGTGGTCTTCCCCTGGGCTACCACCCTGGTCATTCAGGCTTCTGTCTGGAAGTTCATCATCAACACCGACTACGGCGCGCTGAACACCCTGCTCAAGTCCCTTGGCATCATCCAGCAGAACGTCAACTGGACCCCCACTCCCGAGGCCTTCTTCGCCTGGGAGATTGCCTGTGGTATCTTCGTCACCATTCCCTTCGTCTGCTTTACCGCCCTCAGTGGTCTACAGAGCATTGATTCCAGCTACTATGAGGCCGCGACTGTTGACGGCGCCAGCTACTGGCAGAAGCTCTTCAACATCACCCTGCCTCTGGTCAAGCCCAGCCTGACCGTAGCTACGGTGCTGAACATCATCTACGTGTTCAATTCCTTCCCCATCGTCTGGACCATCACCAAGGGCGACCCCGCCAGCCGCACCGACACCCTGGTTACTTACCTCTATAAGCTGGCCTTCTACAACGGCAAGCAGGGCGAAGCCGCCGCCGTTTCCGTCATCGGCTTCCTGATTCTGCTGGTCTGTGCCAGCTTCTACATGGTTTCCACCCTGAAGAAAGGAGATGAATGATTATGGCTGACAACGTTCGCGTAAACTATGGCAAACTGCTGAGCCGCATCCTGCTGTATTTCGCGGTGGCCCTCATCTGCCTGTTCATTCTGTATCCCTACTTCGTCATGGTCTGCACTGCCCTGAAGAGCCGGTCCGAGATTTTTGCCATGAACGGCACCATCTTCCCCATTGATGTCATGTGGTCCAACTTCATTGACATCTGGCAGAAGGCTCCCATGGCCAAGTATATGCTCAATTCCGTCATCATCGCCGGCGGCTCCACCGCCATCGCCATGGTCTGCGGCATTCCCGCTGCCTACGCCCTGGCCCGCATGCGGTTCAAGGGTCAGACCGCCTTCCTGGGCTTCATCATCGTGTCTCAGATGTTCGCCCCCGTGGTGCTGCTGATCGGTATTTACAAGGTCATGCAGATTCTGGGCCTGACCAACTCGTTGCTTGGTCTGATCTTCATCAACGCCGCCTTTAACCAGGCCTTCACCATCTGGCTGCTGCGGGGCACCTTCCTGTCCATCTCCGCCGAGATGGAGCAGGCCGCTACCATCGACGGCTGCAACCGCATTCAAGCTATGATGAAGATTCTGCTGCCCGTTGCCGCCCCCGGCATTGTGACCACCCTGATCTTCATTTTCATCAACGCCTGGAACGAGTACACCGTGGCCCTGTGCCTGATCTCCACCGAGACCATCAAGCCGCTGACCGTTGGTATCAACATCTTCAACGGCTACAACATGATCGAGTGGCAGTACCTGTTCGCAAGCTCCATCTTCGCCATTGTTCCCGTGGTCATCCTCTTCATGTCCATCGAGAAGAACCTGACCAGCGGCCTCACCGCCGGCGGCGTCAAGGGCTAAGTTCATATTCCTCCCGGCGGATTCCCAAGATTTTGCGGAATCCGCCGGATTTTTCCATTTGGGGGTGACAATTGGCAAAAAGCGTGGTATGATGAACCTGTAAAATGTCATCGTAGGGCGGGGGCTTGCTCCCGCCATCTGCGAAGCAGCATAACCTCCCCCTTGGCGGGGGCAAGCCCCCGCCCTACCCTACTTACCAATCCATACAGGAGGAAACACCAATGACCTATCAGGAAGTGCTCGCGAATGCCCGTGAGGCAATGAGCAAGAACTGCAAGGCCTGCCCCGTGTGCAACGGCAGAGCCTGCACCAACCACGTCCCCGGCCCCGGCGCCAAGGGCGTGGGCGACACCGCCATCCGCAACTTCGACAAGTGGCAGGAGATCCGCGTCAACATGGACACCATTGCCGAGGGCGGCGACCCCGACACCTCCTTGGAGCTGTTCGGGAAGAAGTTCCGCTTCCCCTTCTTTGCCGGCCCCGTGGGCGCGGTGACCATGCACTACAGCGACAAATACAACGACCAGTCCTACAACGACATTCTCGTCAAGGCCTGTGCCGAGGGCGGCATCGCCGCCTTCACCGGCGACGGTCTGGACGCCAACGTCATGAAGGTGGCCTGCGAGGCCATTGCCGCCGCGGGCGGTCTGGCCGTTCCCACCGTGAAGCCCTGGAATCAGGAGACCATCGCCGAAAAGATGGAGCTGGTAAAGGCCTCCGGCAGCTTCGCCGTGGCTATGGACATTGACGCCGCGGGACTTCCCTTCCTGAAGGGCATGAATCCCCCCGCCGGCAGCAAGACCGTGGAGCAGCTCTCCGAGATCGCCAAAATGGCAGGCAAGCCCTTCATCATCAAAGGTGTCATGACCGTCAGGGGCGCGCTGAAGGCCAGGGAGGCCGGCGCTGCCGCCATCGTGGTCAGCAACCACGGCGGCCGTGTCCTGGACCAGTGCCCCGCTACCGCCGAGGTTCTGCCCGCCATTGTGGATGCCCTGAAGGGCAGCGGTGTGAAGGTGCTGGTTGACGGCGGCATCCGCAGCGGCGTGGACGTGTTCAAGGCTCTGGCCATGGGCGCGGATGCGGTGATCATTGCCCGGCCCTTCGTCTCTGCGGTCTACGGCGGCGCTGAGGAGGGCGTGAAGCTGTACATCGACAAAATCGGCGGCGAGCTGGCGGACGCCATGTCCATGTGCGGCGCGAAAACCCTGGCCGATATCACCCGGGATATGATCTTCGTTCAGTAAAACTGCCACCCCCACGGGAAGCATGGTTCGCCACGCTTCCCGTTTTTCATGAATTTTGCGCATATTGTATAGTATG
>CAMGCA010000269.1 GCA_946011705.1 uncultured Clostridia bacterium
GCTGGTACAGTGGGGCTTTTTTGAAAAGTCGGTATAACACAAAAGTCGGGATAACTACTTGTATCCGGAATTCCGGATACTAGCGGCAAGCAATGCATGTGTGGCCACAAACCTTGCCGCGACAAAAGTCGCAAGCAATGCTTATGGCGCGCCATATGCGAAAAACGCTCATTTCCGCCCCGGCGGATTTGAGCGTTTTCCTGCTTGTTGGGAGATCTCCCAAGCCCTTCGAATCACAAGTTCCTTGTGAGCTGCGCACCCTGCGGGCGCTTAGTTCATATGGAATACGATTTCATTTCGCAGCAATTCTGTTTTGGGGTTACCTTGGATGATGTGAAGGAAGCCGTAAAGAACAATACCGGTTCGGATTTGGACTGCCTTGGTGCACCATTTTCCTGATCTCAGAGCAGTTTTTCTGCTCTGAGTTTTTTACATTTCGGGCAGAATTGCGATGATGGCATTGGCAGAAGACAGCTTGTTGTTTTCGTCCAGATGCGTGTAAATATTGGCTGTTGTACCTATTGTGCTGTGACCAAGCCAATGGGCGTTCGGAACAAGGCGCTGAATAAGCAATCCGCTGCAAACATCAGGCTCAGACTGGCAGCCTGCAAAACGCTCGGCCTGATTCTTCTGACCATACGGCCCACTGTCGGTTCCAACAGATCGTGAAACCCCAACAGCGCAAAGCTCAAAATGCTGCGCAGGCAGATGATTCCATCCAAATTCAGGAACAGCCCCCGGTAGTCCCCAAAACGCAGGCCAAAATACCGGCAACCGCGGCGCAAAGGAAGAATAAGAGCAATGGGTTTCTTTTCAGCGGTTTCATGGCATAGATTCCCAATGCACCTACACCGTAGATCGGCAGCCACGGACCATACAGGATGCCCCGGTTCCGGAGCATTCCTTCCGTGATCCAATAGAACATCTCTTCGTATATCCACCCAACCAGACAGCCGGTCAGGAAGACCAGGAACAGGTAGCACAGGCGGTCAGCCTTTCTCCCTACTGTTTCCATTACGGTTTCCCCTTTTCCTTTTTCGCAGAGAAAATGCAGATTGCTCGGCCAGTTCCACAGCATTCCTGCGGATTACTGTCTTTGATCCTCAAAAAAATCACCGCAGAAGGAATACCCTTCTGCGGCGATTGAATAACGAAAGAATCAGAAATGCCTTACTTTGCAGGGACATTTTTGGTGGCCACCACATCTACACCCGTATCTGCGATATTCCGCAAAATCACCTGTCCAATGGTAACGGGCGCAGAAATATCCACATCCCCCAACGCGCGCATGCAGTCAAAGATTTTTCCCTTGGGAATATCCGAAGCAGTCTTCACGGATACTACATTCAGGATTCCACCCCGAACACGTACAGAGCTGGTAACAATGCGGGTGGGGTTAGTCATTTCTTTCCGGGCATAGGCTTCACCGTTGGGGCAGGTGTTTCCGGTGACGGACTTAACTTCCTTCCCCTCCATCTCTACGGTCAGCGGGCAGCCCAGAGGACAACCGATGCAGGTTAACTGTACTTTTTCCATGGTTACGCCTCCTCCAGCGTCACGGTGATGTGATCCGCTTCCGGATGGTCCAGAAGCGCACCGACCTTCAGACGCACCGTTTCCATCTCACCGGGGGCCAGAACAGGCCGCTTGCGGCTGAAAATCGGGATATCACCGGCGTAAACCACAATCCGCTTGTTCTTGTAAACGCCACCCACACGGAAACGGAGGGTGATTTTTTCATCCTGGTCCACCGCATCGGGGCGAATCACCACAGGAACGGTGTAGCGAACACCATTCTCACAACGTACAGGCAAAGAACGTCCGGCTTCCGCCCTTTCCCTACTCTGGATGTAAGCTGCCGCATGGCGTCCGGCAGCTGCCGCTTCCTCGGAAACGTAGTCCACCAGATCGTGAACGTGGAGGACATTGCCTGCTGCGAAGACACCGGGAATGCTGGTTTCCAGGCTTTCGTTGACGGCAGGGCCGTTGGTCACAGGATTCAGCTCCACGCCCGCAGCGCGGCTGAGCTCATTTTCGGGGATCAGGCCACAGGAAAGAAGCAATGTATCACACTCGTAATGCTCCTCCGTGCCGGGGACGGGTTTTCCGTTTTCCACCCGGGCCAGAGTGATGCCTTCCACTCTGGACTTACCCTGAATGTCCACCACGGTATGGCTCAGCTTCAGCGGAATGCCGTAGTCATCCAGACACTGGACGATATTCCGCTTCAGGCCGCCAGAGTACGGCATCAGCTCGGCCACGACCTGTACCTGCGCACCTTCCAGGGTCATACGGCGAGCCATAATCAGACCGATATCACCGGAACCCAGAATGACGACTTTCCGGCCAGGCAGATATCCCTCCATGTTCACCAGGCGCTGGGCAGTACCCGCGGTGTAGATACCGGCGGGACGATAGCCAGGGATATTCAGGGCGCCTCTGGGACGCTCCCGGCAGCCCATTGCCAGAATAACCGCTTTGGGTTTCAGAGTAAACAGGCCATCCTCCCGGTTCATGGCGGTTACGGTTTTATCCTCCGCCAGGTTGAGAACCATGGTGTTGAGCTTGTAGGGGATCTCCAACTGCCTGACCTGCTGGATAAATCTGCCGGCATATTCGGGGCCGGTAAGCTCTTCCTTAAAGGTATGGAGGCCGAAGCCGTTGTGGATGCACTGGTTGAGAATGCCGCCCAGCTCGTTGTCGCGTTCCAGAATCAGAATATCCTCAATACCGCTTTCTCGGGCTGCCACTGCTGCTGCAAGGCCCGCGGGACCGCCGCCAATGATGACAAGATCATAGTTTTTCACTGGACGTCCCCTCCTTTCAGGCTGTCTTTGTTGGTTCCAACAATCAGCTTGGATGTGCCGCCGGACTTGGTGATCTCACTTTGGGAAACTCCCAGCTCCCGTGCAAGAATCTCCATGACTCTGGGGCTGCAGAAACCGCCCTGGCATCTGCCCATACCGGCTCTGGTACGACGCTTCACGCCGTCCAGACTCTTTGCGCCGGGAGTTCGGCGGATGGCATCGACAATCTCACCTTCCGTGACGGTCTCACAGCGGCAGATCACGGTGCCGTAAGCGGGATTTTCCTGAATCAACTTTGCCCGCTCTTCCAGAGGCAGCGTCTTGGGATCCAGAATTCCCTTTCGAGTGGGAATGAAATCGGTATTCGGCTCCAGATTCAGGATGCCGTCCACAATCTCTGCTACCATTCTGCCAATGGCAGGGCTGGAGGACAGGCCCGGAGATTCGATGGCTGCGCAGTCCACGAATCCGGGTTTGACTTCCCCGATAAAGAATTCGTGTCTGGCCTCGTGGGCACGCAGACCGGCAAAACTGGTGATGGTCTGGCGCAGAGGCAGATTCTTTACGCAGATTCCGCACTTGTTTCGTACGTCGTCCAGTCCTGCTTGGGTAGTTGCCGTGGCTTCCTTGTCCTCCTGATCAATGGCAGTGGGGCCGACAATGATATTTCCATGAACCGTGGGACTCACCAGAACGCCCTTGCCCAGCTTGCCGGGAAGCTG
>CAMGCA010000270.1 GCA_946011705.1 uncultured Clostridia bacterium
TTATCCAAGACAGCAAGGTAATCCGCATACTTCATGCGTAGATCACCCCCGCAAAGAGGATCTCTTCCGCAGCACTGCGGATATTGTTCACAGCTCCGACCCATGCCATAGGGTCGTGGGCTTTCAGCTCCTCTGTGATGCCTTGCGTTTCTTTCATGCCAAGAATAAGCATGTCCATACGCTCTTTGCAGGTCTTATCGACTTCGGCAAGGTGACTCCAGAGTGTTCCATTCAGAATCATGGCATTGTAGAGCACTTCGCGATGCTCCTTCAGGTAGCACTGGCGCATTCGGCCATATTTTCCGATGGGGGTTGTTTTTGCGTTGGGCAGGGATATCTCAGGAATCAGGTAATCTCTACATTGCCGATATGTCCCACCCATAGCTTCAAATACAGATTTCATTGCAGACTCCTTTCGTGGATGATGATTGCAGCTTATGAAAAAACTCCTTTCCCACAAAACCGCAATTCAAATCACCACAAATGAGCCGCAGTCATGTGTATTTTGTGAAGGGGGGGTAAAACCTTCCTTTACAAAATACACCCTGGCTCGGAATGACAGCTATTTTTATACGGCAGGATTCTCTTCTTTTGGGAACTTCCGGCAGACGAGGAAGAATGCGGCAATCTGGAACAGAAAGGTGACTATCCAGGACACGGTGTAGGAGAAGAACAGGCACTGCGGGGTGTGGTATACTTGAAATACAGTGTAAATCCAGAAAATCCGCAGACCGCAGACACCCAGCACGGAGATGACCATGGGCACCACGGAAGCCCCAAGCCCCCGCAGAGCACCGGTGGATACGTCCATCAGACCGCACAGGAAGTAGGGCAGGCAGATGTAGGCCAACCGCACCATGCCATATTCGATGGCTTGCTGTGAGTCTGTGATGTAGATGCTCAGAAGGCTTCGTCCGAAGCTCCAGGCCGTGAAGCCGAAGACGATTCCCACCACCGTGACGCAACCGAGGCAGACCCAAAGGGTCTGATATACCCGACGATATTTCCGGGCGCCGGCGTTCTGGCCGATGAAGTTTACCGCCGTCTGGTGGAAGGCGTTCAGCGACACATAGACGAAGCCCTCAATATTGGAGGAGGCCGCGCTGCCGGACATGAACACATCGCCGAAGGAATTGACGGAGGACTGAATCAGCACGTTGGAGATGGAGAACAGGGAGGCTTGGATGCCGGCGGGCAGGCCGATGCGGAGCATCTTGGTGAGCTGGGCCTTGTGGAATCGCGTTTGACCCAGATCCAAATGGCAGGCATCGGTGCGCTTCATCAGCGCCCGGGTGACTAAGGCCGCAGAGATACCCTGGGACAGGGTGGTGGCGAGGGCTACGCCTGCCACGTTCATATGGAGCACCGTGACGAAAAAAATGTTCAGGATTACGTTCACAACACCGGCGATGGTCAGGTAGAGAAGGGGGCTTTTGGTGTCCCCGGCGGCGCGCAGAATGGCGGCGCAGAAATTGTAAACCATGCTGAAGGTGATGCCGCCGAAGTAGATCTGCATATACACGGCGGACAGGGGCAGCACATTGTCCGGGGTGCCCATCATCCGCAGAAATGTTTTGGAAAAGCTCACGCCGATGAGCGTGAGGAACAGGCCGCTGAATATGGCGGTAGGCAGGGCGGTGTGCACCGTATTGCTCACCACGGTGTTCTCCCAGCTTCCGAGGCCATGAGCAACGGAAACGCCAGCACCCACAGACAGACCGATAAAGAAGTTTACCAACAGGTTGGTGATGGCTCCGGTGGAGCCCACGGCGGCCACACTGACGCTGCCGCAGAAACGGCCTACAACCACAAGATCGGCGGCGTTGAACAGCAGCTGGAGTAAACTTGTAAGGATAATGGGAATGGTATAGCGGACGATGCTGGGGAATAACGGGCCTTCCAGCATACTCTGATTCGGACGTGTCAAAACAGCACCCTCTTTACAATAGACAGTTACATTTGACAATTATAACCCTTTTTCGGGAGAACGCAAGGGGGAAAAGATAGATCAGTCGTAGGCATGGCGTTTCGCGCAAAAAAGGGGGCGTGCCGCAGAATTCTGCGACACGCCCTTGCTTATTACGATGAATCAGGCAGCGACCTTGTTCTTCTTCTGATTCCAGATGGTGACAACGCCTTCGATGGCGAGGACAACAGCCAGAACCACCAGCAGAACACCCAGCACGACCTGTGCGTAAGGGCCCCAGTCGGCACCGCCCTTGGCGATGACGCCCAGCTGGGTCTTGGTGTTGATGATCAGAGAAGCGATGGTGACGCACAGCATGAAGGCCATGGGCAGCAGGAACATATTGTTGTCCTTGCCCACCTTGCCCAGCCAGGTAGCAACAGCCAGCAGGCCCAGAGCGGCCAGCAGCTGGTTGGCGGAGCCGAACAGCGCCCAGATCTTGCCGTAGCCGTTCATGCCCAGCAGGATGCCCAGCACCACGGTGATGGCAGTGGCGACGTAGGGGTTGGACAGAACCTTCTTGTAGCCGGTGACGGTCTCGGGGGTCTCGCCCTTGTTGCTGTCAACCCAGAACTCCTGGAACATGAACCGGGCCAGACGGGTGGCGGTGTCCAGAGAGGTCAGGCAGAAGGCGGAGTAGGTAAGAACCAGCAGGGTGTACAGGATGTCGTACACGGTGCCGCGGGAAGGATCGATCATACCGGCAATGCCGCCGCCGAAGATGGCGGTAGCGCCCTTCAGGGCGTTGTCGGGATTGGCAGCGTTCCAGCTGTAGGCGTAAGCAACGGCGCACAGGGTCAGAACAGCCAGCACACACTCCAGCAGCATACCGCCGTAAGCGATGGGCTTGGCGTCGGTCTCCTTATCCAGCTGCTTGGAGGTGGTGCCGGAGGACACCAGAGAGTGGAAGCCGGAGATGGCGCCGCAGGCGATGGTGGTGAACAGAACGGGGAACACGGGGGTAGTGGACTCGGCGCTCTGGAACACGGGCATGCTGTCCATGGAAGGATGGCCCATGATGACGGCCAGCACGGCCAGAGCCAGCATGGCGTACAGCAGGAAGGAGGACAGGTAGTCACGGGGCTGCAGCAGGATCCACACGGGAGCCACGGAAGCCACGGCGATGTAGATGCCGACGATCCACATCCAGGCCTTGCTGGACAGATAAATGGGGTGGAAGTTCATGCCGATGGCGATAATGGCGACGATGGCCAGAACGCCCACCACGGACGCGGTGCCCATGGAGACATTGCGGCGGTACACGGCAAAGCCGAAGATGATGGCGATGACGATGAACAGCAGAGAGACCATGGCGACCCGGGCGTTGGACAGGGAAGCGGCCATATCAACAGCACCAGCCTCGTCGAAGGTGGCGCCGAAGGTGCCGGCCACGATGGAAGCGAAGGCGGCCACCACCAGGATCAGGGTCAGGTAGGAGAAGATCAGGAACAGCCGCTTGGCGCGGGTGCTCATGTTGGCGGAGATGATTTCGCCGATGGACTTGCCGCCGTGACGGACGGAAGCGAACAGGGCGCCGAAGTCATGGAC
>CAMGCA010000271.1 GCA_946011705.1 uncultured Clostridia bacterium
GTGATTGAGGAGTCCAACTATATCAGTGGCTGGTTGGAGCTGGATCACGGATTGCCCGCTACAAGCAAAGGGGACGTATCCCGCCACGGCTTCGGCACAAAGAGCATCCAGTATATCGCAGGGCAATATGGCGGAACCATGGACCTCAAGGTGCTGGGCAATATGTTTTTCCTCACGATCCGGTTCCCCACCAAGCCGCGCAAAGGGCAGGTATGACAGAAGGCAAGAATGACCGGGGCTTGTGCCCCGGTCATTCTTGTTTCAATGGATCGTGATGACGTATTTACCAGCCTGAGCCACGGAGATCCTGTTTCCGTCTATTTCATAGTCTCCGCCAGACACAATAAAATCTGTTCCCATGCCCTCCGGCACGATGATCGTACCCGCAGCATCAATGGCTGTCACAGTAAGCGTCTTTTCCGCCGCAGCGGTTTCCAGTTCCGCTGTGATCTCACCTTTGGGTGTCCAGACTGTGCAGTGAAAGCTGTCCAGCTCATTGCCGGGCGCAATCTCATAGGCTTCGAAGCCTGCCTGGGTGGGGCGAATCCCTGCCGCATATTTGGAGAGGATATACAATGGCGCAGCAGTCCAGCCATGGTTCACCGTTCCGGTTTCACCGTCAAAGGTCTCCCACAGGGTATCATACTCGTCCTTGAGCATAGGCGCGTAGCGATCCCGCATCCGCTGGAGGGCCAAATCACCCCGCCCCATAGCGCACAGCGCCTCCAGCACATACTTTTCGATAAACGGGCTGGCCTGATAGGTGCTCATGATGACATCGGTGATGAGCGGCCAGTCCTCCTCCCCGGCCAAGCCGGACAGAGCCAGCATAGCGTTGGCGCGGTCGTCCACATACTTGCTGTCCGGGCTTTTGAAGCCTTCCTCCGTGTAATAGACAGCCCGCCAGTTCTCCCGCATGGAATCCATCCGTTCGGCGAGAAATTCGGTTCCCTCCGTGATACCCAGATCATCCGCCAGGGACTTGGTCACGTTGAGCGCGTAATAGTAGATACCCGTCTGGAGTAACCGTGTGTCGATGCGGTCGCCCCAATCGTCCCACGTCCAAGAGCCGTCCCGATATACCGGCAGGCCGTTTTCCATCTCCACCAGCCGGAGATAGTTCAGGAAGGCGTTGCAGTAGGCCTCTGCCGTCTCCCTATCCCCGGAATGGAGCCAATAGTGGTACACACTGGTCATGAAAATCAGGCTTTGGTTGGGGATTTCCTGGGGCTTCACGCTGGGGGCACGGCTGGGGATTGCCCCATCGGCTCCCGTCCAAGCCACGCAAGCCAGAATGGCCTTTTTCGTCAGATCCAGCCCGCCCTGGTCATAGCTGTAAAGCGCCGCATCGATTTCGTTGGAAGCGTCCCCCATATAGGGGCCGCGCTCCCGTTCGGGGCAGTCCATATAGGTATCCCGCATACAGATAGCCAACGTGTTCAGGGACTCCTGCCACAGCTGATCCAGCCCCGGATCGGAGGATGTAAAGGAGCCAGCCTGCTCCCCGTTGAAGCCGCTGGCACGGTAACCCAGCCGCGTGAAGGTCACACCGGCCTCCGCCTCAATGATGAGCTTGGAGCCGCTGCGCCAAGGGTAATTCTCATAGCACTGGGCGCCATCGGCGGTGACGTAGGTGTCCTTGAAGTTGGGCAGCTCCTGTTTGTCCGTATAGGTATCCGTATAGAGCGTGAGCTTTTTGCCCGCCGGAGCCTCCAGCTCGAAATACGGTGTGAACTGGATGTTTCCGGGCAGATCCAGCACCAGGGTGGTATCCTGGGTCAGCGGCGTACCCACATAGTCGGCAGAGTTGGAGAAGTCGACAATATCCTGAAACCGGATGGGCTGAATCATGGCGGAGTAGAGGTCACCGAAGGGCAGATCCCCGGCCTTGGACACCGGCGTGGCATCCTCCCCCTCACAGTCATAATAGCCCTCTGCCATGAAATCTCCCAAGTCGTCCCGGGCATCAAAATAGACATTGCGCTCCGCCAGCATGGAGGACTGGCTATAGCCGGGATAGTCTGCCCCGGCAGTGACCCGGTTTTTGTAGCCGGTGTGCCGGGCAGCCTTCCAGGAGCTGTCCGAGCAAATCGTCGTGCCGCCGGCATCCAGTTCAAAGATAAGGCCCGCTTGGGTATATTCGTCTCCTTCCTCATCTACAAGAACCGGAACGATGGAGCCGTCCCCGGAGCGGCCATTGAAGGCAACCAACAGCGCGATCGTATTTTCCCCTTGCTTCAAGTTGGTGAGCTCCACCGTGTCATAGTAGCTGTCATAGGGTGTAGGCCCACGCTTCAGCGACCCATCCAGCACTACCAGCTCTCCGTTGACCCACAGCACATACTTATCCGCGGCGGAAATGAACGCAGTGGCGGTGGGAACCGCCTGTTCCAGCGTAAAGGTCTTGCGGAAAGCCACGTAGCTGTCCTCTGCGCAGTTCTCCGTCCAGATCCAGTTGGCCGTCCAGTCCGTCTTTTTGTACCCCTCAATGGCGGACAGATAGAGAAGGTCAGAGCGGTCTGGTACGCCCCGCTCAGGGACGGAGACGTCCCCTTTGGCGGATTCGGCAGGGTCTGGTGTGGTGACCACTTTCCCGCTGCACCCGGCCAGCAGCGAGAAAATAGAGACGGTGCACAGCAGCAGCGCTATGCCTCTCGGGAAAAGAGCCTTTTTCATTTTCCTCCTCCTTTGTCGTGATCCTTGATGCCGTTATGCCGGTTCAGCCGCACTTCTTTTCCACTTCCGAAAACCACGGTAGATAAACCAGCCCAGCGCAAGGATCAATACTACACCGACCACATCGATCCCAATCAAAATCTTCTCCGCCATTGTCTTTGGAGTAGTGAATGTAGAACCAGGCATCAGGCCGTTCATTGCTTTCGAATTCGCCACAGCATACAAAATCCCATGCATGGCTTCCCGGCCATAATGGTAATGGGCCGCATTATCTTTTTCAAAAGTAAATGGAATGGTGCTGCTGTCCGCGTTGGTCAGCTTGGCGTTGCCGCCGGCTTCAATCATCTGGTAAGCGTCCATGAAGGGTCTGGTGTGAGCTGCGTCCGTGATGACGAAACCATGGAAGCCCCACTCCTCCCTCAGCACATTGGTGATCAGCGGATAGCAGCCTCCTGTCCAGGTGCAGCCCAGCCGGTTGAATGAGGTCATGAGGGCTGTAACAGCGGGAAAATCCCTGCTTGCGTTGCGATAGCCGCCATTGCCGTCTTCCTCCACATAGTTCAGTGTGATGGGGTCATTTGTAACGCACATCTCGAAGGGAAGGAGGTAGATCTCGCGGATTGCCTGCTCGTTCGCCCAAGTGGCCAGACCCATCTGAACGTTGCCCGCGCTGTCTGAGCCGTCTCCGCGGTGGTTTTCCTGATCGTTGACCGCAAAATGCTTGATGAAGGTATACATCCCTCTGGACGCGGCGCCTCGGCTGGAGGCGGAGGCCATCATGCCGGAAAGGAAGCTGTCCTCGGAATAATACTCGTTGTTCCGCCCGGAGTAGGGC